>DATGWU010000688.1:0-10005 GCA_035299345.1 Rhizobium sp. | reverse complement strand
GCTGATGGCCTGGCAGAAGCCCGAGGTCGGCCTTGATCTCGCAAGACAGGGCTACGACGTGGTCATGACGCCCGGTCAGGCCTATTACCTCGACATGGTGCAGGCGAGCGAATGGCAGGAGCCGGGCGCGAGCTGGGCCGGAACCGTGCCGCCGCACCACACCTATACCTACGAGGCCGTCGGCGAGTTCCCCGAGGCGCTGAAACCGCGCATGCGCGGCGTGCAGGCCTGCATCTGGTCGGAGCATTTCCTCAATCGCGACTATTTCAACCACCTGGTCTTCCCGCGTCTGCCGGCGGTCGCCGAAGCCGCATGGACGCCCGCCGGAAACAAGGACTGGCTGCGATTTGCGGCGATCGTCCGCCTGAGCCCGCGCTACTGAGGAGAGCCGCAGATGACCTTGCGCATTGCCGTCGGCGGCATCCATACCGAATGCAGCACCTCCTCGCCGGTGCTCATGCAGCCGGAGGATTTTCGCGTCCTACGGGGGGATGACCTTCTCGTGGCCGACTATTTCAGCTTCCTGTCTGCGGACGGCATCGAGCCTCTGCCACTGCTGCATGCCCGTGCTGTTCCCGGTGGTCCGGTGGCACGAGCGACCTACGAGGCGTTCAAGGCCGAGTTCCTGGAGCGGCTGAGGTCCGCACTTCCCATCGACGGCCTCTATCTCGCCATGCACGGCGCGATGAACGTCGAGGGCATGGACGATGCCGAGGGTGACTGGATCGCCGCGGCCCGTGCGGTGGTCGGTCCGGAGATCCCGGTCGCCGCGAGCTACGACCTCCACGGCAACGTGACCCAGAAGATCGTCGACCAGCTCGACATCTTCGCCGGCTACCGGACCGCGCCGCATATCGACGTGCGCGAGACGATGGTGCGCGCCTGGTCGATGCTGCTGCGCGCGCTCAAGACCGGCGAGCGGCCGGGCGTCGCCTGGGCGCCGGTTCCGGTGCTTCTGCCGGGCGAGCGCACCTCGACTGAGGACGAGCCGGCGAAGAGCCTCTATCTCAGGCTGCCGGAGCATGACGCCGTGCCCGGCATATGGGACGCCAACCTGATGGTTGGCTATGTCTGGGCCGACGAGCCGCGGGCCACCGCCTGTTCCGTGGTGACGGCGACCGACCGCGCCGCCGCCGAGCGGACGGCAAGCGAAATCGCGCAGTCCTATTGGGACGCCCGCGAAGACTTCCGCTTCGGCCCGGTGACCGGCCCGCTCGAAGACATGCTGGACATAGCCGAGCGCGCCGCCACGCATCCTGTCATCCTCGCGGACTCGGGCGACAATCCGACCGGCGGTGGCGTCGGCGACCGTGCCGACGTCCTGAAGGCGCTGATCGCACGGAAGTTCGAGGGCGCCGTCGTCGCCGGCATCACCGACCGCCCTGCCGTCGACGCCTGCTTCGCGGCAGGCGAGGGCGCCCGTCTCCGGCTTACGATCGGCGGAACGCTCGATCCGGCGAGCCCTTCGGTCGAGACGGAAGCGACGGTGCAGCGGCTCGACGATCCGGGTTCCCCTGCGGACCGCCAGGCGGTCGTGACGATCGGCGGCATCACGCTGGTGCTCGCGGCGAAGCGCCGGCCCTATCACGCCATCGCGGATTTTACGCGCCTCGGGCTCGATCCTGCCGGCGCGCGGTTGTTGGTGGTGAAATCCGGCTATCTCTCGCCGGACCTCGCCCCGATTGCCAATCCGAACCTGATGGCGCTGACCGATGGGGTGATCAACCAGGACATCGAAGCGCTGCCGAACCGGCGCCGCGCGCGGCCGACCTATCCCTTCGACAAAAATTTTGCATACAGTCCGGAAGTGCGCTTCTCGACCCGCTGGCGCGACTGACTTCGCTCGGTGAGTACCCGTCCGGCCGCGCCCGGCACTTTCATCTCCAACTCGTGCAACGTGCCGCCATGCTGTCGACCCTGACGCTCCTCCTCCGCCATCGGCCGGTCCGCACCGGCGCATTTGCAATCTTCCTGTTCGGCGCGTCGGGAGCGGCGACCTCGCCCTACATGTCGATGATCGGCATCCGTGAACTCGGACTGTCGGACCGGGCCTATTCCGTCCTGATCTTCGCCGCCGCGCTGGTGAACGTCAGCGCAAGCATTGCCGCGGGCATTCTGGTCGACCGGCTCGGACACTATCGGCGTCCGATGCTCGTCGCGTCGCTCTTCGGCGTTGCCGGGTTCGCGATGGTCTATGCCTTTCCATCGGCGCCCGTCTTCGTGGTTGCCACGCTCGTCTTCATCCCCGTCTTCGGTTCGCTCAATTCGCTGATCTTCGCCAGCATCAGGGCTGCTTCCGCCGGCATGGCCGCACGCGAGCTGATCGCGGTCAACTCGGCTGTCCGCGCCGTGCTCTCGCTCTCCTGGGTGCTGGTGCCGGGCATCGTCGGTGCGCTTCTCGCCGGCGGCCCGTCGATGTTGCCCGCCTTCCTGTTTGCAAGCACCGCCTGCGGCGCCTGTTTCCTGCTCTTCGTCCTGTCGTCGTCGAAGGCCGATGCCGGACGACGCGCCGGCACCCGGCGCGGCGCCTTCCTCGCCTCGCTGGGCGAGATCGCGTCCGGAAAGGTGCTTCCGCGGGTCGTCGCGATCGCCCTGATATCCTCTATGCTGCACATCAACGGCGCCGTGCTGCCTCTCGTCGTCACCGGCAAGGCGGGCGGTACGGCGGTCGATGTCGGCGTCATTGTCGGGATCGTCGCGTTTCTGGAGATCGTCTTCATCGTTTTCTGGGGATGGGTGGAGGCGCGCACATCCGCGCGCTTCGCCATGATCGCGAGCGCGTCGGTCTATGCCGCCTACCTCGTCTTCCTCGGCCTCGCCGATGCGCCGCGCGACGTCTACGTCCTGACGCTCGTCGCAAGCCTCGGGGCGGCCGGCATCATCTCCGTTCCGATCACCTACCTGCAGGACCTGATCGCCGAGCGCGCCGGGCTCGGCAGTTCGCTCATCGCCGTCAACATCTTCCTGAGTGGCGGCCTGAGTTCGCTGGCGTTTGCCCTCGGCACCGCGATCAGCGACTATGCCGGCACGGCGATTCTGGGAGCTTTCGTCGGGTTGTGCGGCATCATGCTGCTGCGTCTCCTCGATCGCTCGGGCACTGCGGCATTGCGGGAGGCGCACGATGACGGAACGTGATGGCGGAGGTGATCGCCGCAGGCCTCTCCTGGAAGTCTGCGTCGACGATCCCGCCGGTCTTGCCGCGGCGATCGAGGGCGGCGCGGACCGTATCGAACTCTGTGCCGCGCTTTCGCTCGGCGGGCTCACCCCGTCGCAAGGCTTCATGGCCCATGCCGCCCGTTCGCCGATCCCCGTCCATGCACTGATCCGCCCCCGGACCGGCGATTTCGTGTTCTCCCCAGACGATTTGCGCGTCATGGTCGAGGACGTCCGCGCTGCCCGCTCGGCGGGGCTTGCGGGCGTGGTGATCGGTGCGTTGCAGCCGGACGGCCGGCTCGACGTCGGGGCGCTCGAGACCCTGATCGCCGGGGCCGAAGGCATGGACCTGACGCTTAACCGCGCGTTCGATCTCGCCCGAGACCAGGAGGAGGCGCTCGAGACGGCGCTCCGTCTCGGTTTTTCGCGCATCCTCACTTCCGGCGGTGCGAAGACGACGGTCGAAGGACTGCCGCGCCTTGAGCGGCTCGCGCGCCAAGCCGCCGGCCGGCTCTCGATCATGCCGGGATCTGGCGTGCGGCCGGAGACTGCTGACGCCTTGCTCTCACTGCCCGGCGTCTTCGAGCTTCATGCCTCCTGCAGCGCGCCGGTCAACGGCGCCGATCCAAGGCTTTCCGCCTTCGGCTTCTCGCAACCGGGCGAAAGACGGACGACGGTCGAGGCTGTTCGGGCGATGAAGGCGAGGATGTTACGGTTGGTCGCAGGTTGAGGCAGGCCGGTTCGTCACTCCGAACCGTGCAGCCCCGCAGTACCTATTGCGATTGCTGAAGGAGCTTGCGCACCTGAGGTCTGACAGCTGGCAAGGAGCCCTCCGAAGGGCACGTGTTTGTCTTCTTGCAATCTTCGGCAAGTGTTTCGTTCGCGATTTGCTTCGAATCTGACGGGGTGCCGACTCTGAATTCACGCCGGATGAGATTGTCGGTCTTCACCCAAGCTTTTTCCTCGGCAATCGCCCCCTCGGCACAGAGCATCGCAATCATCACCGCCAACAACGCTGTCTTCATGGCGAGCCTCCAGACCATTAATTTATACTATTCTAATGTAATCATGTCGAGCAAATGCGCCGTGCCGGTCGACACGACCGCCTGCTCCCGGAAGAGAGATCAACGGCTGTGGCGAGACCACGGCAATGGCAGCGGCGACAAGCCCTGACGAGACCTTGTGTAAGCGATTGGGAAAAATGGTGAGCGCGCAGGGATTCGAACCCTGGACCTACTGATTAAAAGTCAGTTGCTCTACCGGCTGAGCTACGCGCTCCCGTCGAGGAGAAAATCGCCTCCTCTGGAAGTGCGCGGAACATATGCAGGCGACCCCGTGCGGTCAACCCAAAAATCGTGCCGAAAACGGGGAAAACTGTCCAATTGCCGCACGCGCGGAAAGGTGATTGGCAAGCAAGCCCGCCGGAATGTAGGAAGGCCGCATCGAAGGATAGCGGAGACCCGACGTGTCGATTGCCGATATTTCCCTGTTGAGTGCGCTTCTGGCCGGTGCGCTGTCGTTCCTGTCGCCCTGCGTGCTGCCGCTCGTTCCGCCCTATCTCTGCTACATGGCCGGTATCTCCGTCGAGCAGTTCCGCGGCGAGGGCCATGCGGAGGCCGATCCGGCGGCTCGGCGCGCCGTCATGTTCGCGGCGCTCGCCTTCACCCTCGGTTTTGCGACCGTCTTCGTCGCGCTCGGCGCCGGCGCCTCGACCATCGGCACGCTGCTTCGGCAGCATCTCGACCTGCTCGCCAAGATCGGCGGCCTCATCATCATCGTCATGGGGCTCAATTTCCTCGGCGTCTTCCGCATCGGCTTCCTCGCGAGCGAGATGCGCTTCCAGGGGCAGGGCAAGCCGGCGACCCTCGGCGGCGCCTATGTCATGGGGCTCGCCTTCGCCTTCGGCTGGACGCCCTGCATCGGGCCTGTTCTCGGGGCGATCCTCGGCGTCGCCGCCTCCCGCGAGACGGTCGGTGACGGCGCGATGTTGCTTGCCGTCTATTCGCTGGGCCTCGCGGTGCCCTTCTGGATCGCAGCCGCTTTTTCCGGCGCCTTCATGCGCTTCCTGGTGCGTTTCCGCCGGCATCTCGGCCTCGTCGAGAAACTGATCGGCGCGCTGCTGGTGCTGACCGGGCTCGCCTTCATGTTCGGTTTCGTCTCGAACCTCGCAATCTGGTTCCAGCAGACCTTTCCAATCCTTTCGCAAATCGGCTAAGTCGGGAGCAACGGGCCGAGCGCTCGGACGCGGAAGAGGGAACGGGACGCGCCCATGGCCGACATCATCGCACTCGTTCTCCCGTTCTTCGGGCTGATCCTGATCGGCTACATATCCGGCAAGCTCGGCCGGCAGCCGGCCACGGCCCTCGGCTGGCTGAATTTCTTCGTCATCTACGTGTCGCTGCCGTCGCTGTTCTTCAAGCTGGTCTCGCGCACGCCGCTTTCGGAACTGACGCGCATCGATTTCATCGCGGCCTCACTTGCCGCGACCTACACGATCTTCGTGCTCGTCTTCCTGATCGGCCGTTTCGTGCGCGGCAATTCGATCGCCGACTGCACGATCCAGGCGCTCGCCGGAGCCTACGGCAATATCGGCTACATGGGGCCGGGGCTGGCGCTCCTCGCCTTCGGCGAGGCGGCGGCGGTGCCGGTGGCGCTGGTCTTCTGCTTCGAGAATGCCGCCCATTTCATCGCCGCCCCGGCGCTGATGGCGTTTGCCGGCGGCGATGCCCGGCCGCGGGCGGCCGTCGCTGTCGATGTGGTGAAGCGGATCGTCACCCATCCCTTCATTATCGCGACGGCGATCGGCTTTCTGGCGGCCGCGTTTTCCTTCGAGCCGCCGCTGGCGCTGCAGCGCCTCGTCGACTATCTCGCCCAGGCCGCCGCCCCGTGTGCGCTGTTTGCCATGGGGGTCACGCTGGCACTTCGGCCGCTGAAGCGCATTCCCGCCGAGATTGGCTGCATCGTCCCGATCAAGCTGCTATTGCATCCGCTGTTCGCGTGGATCGTGCTCGGTCTTGCCGGCAATTTCGATCCGCTGTGGATCTACACCGCCGTCCTGCTCGCCTCGCTGCCGACGGCGACCAACGTCTTCGTCATCGGCCAGCAATACGGCGTCTGGCAGGAACGCGCGTCGGCGACGATCCTGATCACCACGGTGCTTTCAGTGCTGACGGTCTCGGGCCTGCTCTACGCGATCACGACCGGTCTTCTGCCGCCCGACCTTTTCCCCTGACGCTCAGCCGTTCCTTCAGGAAGAGCGGCAGAGCGGAGAAGCCGCGTCCGGGCTCCACTCCCTCGCGCATCACCAGCTGGCGCAGCGGTCCGAAGCCGGAAAGGACGTGCAGGCCCGCGGTCCTCAGAACCTGAACGGGCAGGAAATCGGACAGCAGCGAGCGGTTGAGGAGGTCGACGCTTGCCGTGCGGCTGACGACGTCGATGCGGCGGCGGCGGTCGAAGCTGTCGCCGGCGCGGGGATCGATCGGACGGTTCGCCTGAGAGCAGAGGATTTCAACGAGCGCCATCACGTCGCGCAGGCTGAGATTGAGCCCCTGCGCCCCGATCGGGGGGAAGGCGTGCGCCGCCTCGCCGATGAACGCCGCCCGGCCCTTGCCGAAACGCACCGCCGTCATGCTGGAGAGCGGCCAGGCCTGGACGCCGTCCTCGACCGTCACCTTGCCGAGCATCGACTGCATGCGCTTCTCGACCTCGCCGCTCAGTGTCTCAAGAGATAGGGAGGTGAGCCGCGTCGCTTCGGCGGGCTCGACCACCCAGACGAGACTTGAGCGCAGACCGGGCAGGGGAACCTGGGTGAACGGTCCCGATTCGCCGTGGAACTCGGTCGAAACATTGCGATGCGGCAGCGTGTGTCTGAAATTCAGCACCACCGCCGTCTGCGGATAGGACCACTTGCGCACGGCGACGCCCGCGCTTTCCCGCGTCCTGGATCCACGGCCGTCGGCGCCGACGACGAAGTCGGCCGTCACCACTTCGCCGTCTTCGAGCGTGATGGCAACGCGGTCTCCGCCGATCTCGATGCGTTCGGCCGCGCCGGCGATGGCGGTGATGTTGTTCTCGGCGGCAACTGCCTTCTTCAACACGGAAATCAACGCTTCGTTCGGGATATTGTAGCCGAAGGCGTCCAGACCGATCTCGGCGCTGCGGAAGGCGACGACCGGCGCCCGCAACAGCCGCTTGGTGCCGTCGATGATCTGCATGGTCGAAAGCGCTTCCGCAGACGGGCGGATTTCATCCCAGAGCCCCAGCCGTTCCATGAAGCGGATCGATTGCTCCATCAGCGCCGTGGTGCGTTGGTCGACGATCTCGCGCTCCGGTGCGACGAGTGCCACCGAGCGACCGCCGCGGGCGAGCGCCAGCGCCGCAATCGAGCCGGCCAGTCCCGCACCGACAACCGCAACTTCGAAATGCTTCATCGCTTCCATCCGCCTCAACCGTTCGCTCCGGATGCATGTATCGCAATTCATCGATACGACCATTGCCACACGACAGCGGTTACTCCGGTCCTCGTCGTTCGATATAGGCGTTTCGCCCGTTCGAATCCATGGGGCAAATGCGACCGGTGATCTGACGCAGACAGGGCAAGCGGCTTCAGTGCGGCAAAGGCGCGAAACCGGGAAACGGCAAGCGCGCGCCGTTGCAAAACGTGCCGATTCGTCGGATACGTCGTAGCCGAGGCGAAGAGGGGACCGACAAAGAGCATGAAAATCTTCAACTACCGCCGTGTGCCCTATGCCGAAATCCGCGCCTTTTCCGTTCACGTCCTGACGGCCTCCGGCTCCTTCCTCGCCTTTCTCGGCGTGGTCGCAGCCGCCGAGCGCCGGTTCGTCGACATGTTCTGGTGGCTCGGGCTGGCGTTGCTCGTCGACGGCATCGACGGGCCGATCGCCCGCAAGGTGCGCGTCAAGGACGTCCTGCCCAACTGGTCCGGCGACACGCTGGACAACATCATCGACTACGTGACCTACGTGCTGCTGCCGGCCTTCGCGCTCTACCAGAGCGGCATGATCGGCGAACCGTGGTCGTTCGTGGCCGCCGGCATGATCGTGGTGTCGAGCGCGATCTACTACGCAGACATGGGCATGAAGACGGACGAGTATTTCTTCTCCGGATTCCCCGTCGTGTGGAACATGATCGTCTTCTCGCTGTTCGTCATCGACGCTTCGGCGACGACGGCGTTGTCCGTCGTGGTGGTGTCGGTGGTGCTGACGTTCCTGCCGATCCATTTCCTGCATCCGGTCCGAGTGGAGCGTCTGCGGCCGGTCAACATCGCGGTCTTCCTCGCCTGGTGCGCCTTCGGCATCTACGCGCTGCTCCTGCATTTTGCGACCCCGCAATGGGTCGTCGCCTGCTTCGTCGCAACCGGCATCTATCTCTACGGCGTCGGCGCCGTGCTGCAATTTTTCCCCTCGCTGGGACGCAAATAGGAGGCTCTCATCGTGGCAAAGACGCAGGCAATCCTGATCCGTGACCTCGGCGGCCCGGACGTCCTTCGTCTCGAAGAGGTCGACCTTGCCGCGCCTGCCGCCGGAGAGGTGCAGATCCGTCACGTCGCCGTCGGCCTCAACTTCATCGACGTTTACTTCCGCACCGGGCTCTACAAGGCGCCGAACGGCTTGCCTTTCGTGCCGGGCAAGGAAGCGGCGGGTACGGTGACGGCCGTCGGTCCGGGCGTCACGGACTTCCGCGTTGGCGACAGGGTCGCCTATGCCGGCGCCGACGGCGCCTACGCCGTCGAACGCAACGTCGCGACCCGCCATCTCGTCAAGGTGCCGGACGAGATCCCGCTCGAAACGGCAGCCGCGATGATGCTGAAGGGCATGACGGCGGAATACTTGCTCAACCGCACCTACAAGGTCGGGCCCGACACGGTGCTTCTCTTTCACGCGGCGGCAGGCGGCGTCGGTCTCATCGCCGGCCAGTGGGCGAAGGCGCTCGGCGCGACGGTCATCGGCACGGCCGGATCACCGGAGAAGATCGAACTCGCGCTCCGCCACGGCTACGACCACGTCATCGATTACCGCAACGACGATTTCGTCGCCCGGGTCAGGGAACTGACGGGCGGCAAGGGCGTCGATGTCGTCTACGATTCCGTCGGCCGCGATGTGTTCCCGCGCTCTCTCGATTGCCTCAGGCCGCGCGGTATGTGGGTGCTCTTCGGCCAGTCGTCCGGGCCGGTCGAGGCGTTCGACATGAGCCTTCTGGCGCAGAAGGGCTCGCTCTACGCGACACGCCCGTCGCTCTTCGCTTACATCGCGACGCCGGACGAACTGGCGGCCTGTGCAAATTCGCTGTTTGATGTTGTGCGGAGCAACAAAGTGCGTATCAATATCAATCAGACCTATCCTTTGGCCGACGCCCGTCGCGCCCATGAGGATCTGGAATCAAGAAAAACAAGCGGAACGACCTTGCTGATCCCCTGACTGCGCATGCGGACAAGGGGCCGCAAGGATGAAAAGAGGGGATCGCGTGACGGACATCGAGGCATCGCGAACCGGCAGCCTTCTGGCGGTCCGCGGCTTGACGAAGCTGTTCGGCAGCTTCGCGGCCTGCCAGGGCATTGATTTCGACATCAGGCCGGGAGAGATCCACGCCCTCCTCGGGGAAAACGGCGCCGGCAAGTCGACGCTGGTCAAGATGCTGTTCGGCGTGCTCGCCCCGAGCGCCGGCGAGATCGCCTGGCAGGGAAGCGCCGTCTCTATCGCTTCCCCCGCGGCTGCGCGCAAGCTCGGCATCGGCATGGTCTTCCAGCACTTTTCGCTCTTCGAGGCGCTGACGGTCGCCGAAAACATAGCGCTGTCGCTCGATGACGGTATCCCGCTCGCGGCGGTCGCAAAG
>DATGWU010000687.1:0-8716 GCA_035299345.1 Rhizobium sp. | reverse complement strand
AGGCTGCTCGGCAGTATCTTTTCCGCAAACTGGATCACTGCCGGGATCGACACGCTATACTCACCGATGACGCAATACTGATCGGCGTACTGTGCCCATTCAGGGTTAAGAAACGGTTCCTCTACCGCGCATGCGCGTGTCACCAGAATGCAGAAAGGCGGCCCGAGAGCCGCCTTCCAGAGTTCCGTTCTTGCCTCTTACGCCTGTTCGAAGGCGCCGTGGCAATGCTTGTACTTCTTGCCCGAGCCGCAAGGGCAGGCCTCGTTGCGGCCGACCTTGCCCCACGTGGACGGATCTTCGGGGTTGCGGTTTTCCGGAGCGACGTAGTCGGGGGCCAGCAGGGCGCCTGCGGGCCCGCCCTCGTTGAAGTCGTCCTCGCCGGTCGTCGCATCGATATGATGGCCTTCCATTTCGGGGACCGACGGCGGCGGCGCTTCACGCACCAGTTCGACCCGCATCATCTGCGTCGTCACGGCTTCACGGAGATTTGCAAGCAGTGCCTGGAAGAGTTCGAAGGCTTCGGCCTTGTATTCCTGCAGCGGATCGCGCTGTGCGTAGCCGCGGAAACCGACCACCGAACGCAGATGGTCGAGATTGACGATATGCTCGCGCCAGAGCTGGTCGATCGTCTGGAGCACCACGGAGCGTTCGACATAATGCATGATCTCCGGACCGAAACGTTCGGTTTTGTCGGCGACGGCGTTGTCTGCGGCGTCGGTAATACGTGCGAGGATATCGTCGTCGGCGATGCCTTCCTCTTTCCCCCATTCCTCGATCGGAAGGTCGAGATTGAGGAGCCGTGCAACGGCCGCCTTAAGGCCCGCCGTATCCCACTGCTCGGCGTAGGCGCGCTCAGGAATGTGGAGTCCCACAAGCGACTCGATGACGTCATTGCGCATGTCGGCGATGGTTGCCGAGACATCCGGAGAATCCATGAGTTCGAGACGCTGCTCGAAGATGACCTTGCGCTGGTCGTTGAGAACGTCGTCGTATTTCAGAAGATTTTTACGGATATCGAAGTTCCGCGCTTCGACCTTCTTCTGCGCGCGCTCGAGTGCCTTGTTGATCCAGGGGTGGACGATCGCCTCGCCTTCCTTCAGGCCCAGCTTCTGCAGCATTCCGTCCATCCGGTCGGAACCGAAGATGCGCATCAGGTCGTCCTGGAGCGACAGATAGAACTTGGAACGGCCGGGGTCGCCCTGACGGCCGGAACGACCGCGCAGCTGGTTGTCGATACGGCGGCTCTCGTGCCGCTCGCTGGCGATGACATAAAGACCGCCGGCCTCAAGCGCCTTCTGCTTGAGCCGAGCGACCTCGTCCTTGATTTCCGCGATTTTGGCGTCGCGTTCCGGGCCGGCTTCCATCTCGGCCGTTTCGCGCTCGATCCGCATCTCGAGGTTGCCGCCGAGCTGGATGTCGGTGCCGCGGCCCGCCATGTTCGTTGCGATGGTCACCGCACCCGGCACACCCGCCTGGCTGACGATATAGGCTTCCTGCTCGTGGTAGCGCGCGTTGAGCACGGAGAAATCCTGAAAGCCGGATTGTTTCAGCAAAGCTGCAAGGAGTTCCGACTTCTCGATCGAGGTGGTTCCGACGAGGACCGGCTGGCCGCGTCCGTTGGCCGTCTTGATCTCTTCAATGATCGCCCGGAACTTCTCTTCGGCGGTCCGGTAGACCTCGTCGTCTTCGTCGATGCGCTGGATCGGGAGGTTGGTCGGAACCTCGACGACGTCGAGGCCATAAATGTTGGCGAATTCTTCCGCTTCGGTCGCCGCGGTGCCGGTCATGCCGGCCAGCTTGTCGTACATGCGGAAGTAGTTCTGGAAGGTGATCGAGGCCAGCGTCTGGTTTTCAGGCTGGATTTGCACCTTTTCCTTGGCTTCGAGCGCCTGGTGCTGCCCTTCCGAATAGCGTCTGCCCGGCATCATGCGGCCGGTGAACTCGTCGATAATGACGACCTCATCGTTGCGAACGATGTAGTCCTTGTCGCGCGTGAAAAGCTTATGCGCCTTCAGTGCGTTGTTGATGTGGTGGACGATGGCGACGTTTTCGACGTCGTAGAGCGAAGCACCCTTCAGAAGGTTGGCGTCCCGGAGCAGGTTCTCGAGCTTTTCGGTGCCGACTTCGGAGAAGTTTGCCGAGCGCTGCTTTTCGTCGATTTCGTAGTCTTCTTCCGACAGAAGCGGAATGAAGGCATCAATCGTCGTGTAGAGGTCGGAACGGTCGTCGAGCGGGCCGGAGATGATGAGCGGCGTGCGGGCCTCGTCGACCAGGATCGAGTCCACTTCGTCGACGATCGCGTAGTTGTGGTCGCGCTGCACCATCTGCGAGCGCTCGTACTTCATGTTGTCGCGGAGGTAATCGAAACCGAGTTCGTTATTCGTCGCGTAGGTGATGTCGCAGGCATAGGCGGCCCGACGCTCTTCGTCCGACAGGCCGTGGACGATCACACCCGTGGTCATGCCGAGGAAGCTGTAGAGCTTGCCCATCGTCGTCGAGTCACGCTTGGCAAGGTAATCGTTGACGGTCACGACGTGGACGCCCTTGCCGGCGAGCGCGTTCAGGTAGACGGCGAGCGTCGCGACGAGGGTCTTGCCTTCGCCCGTTTTCATCTCGGCGATCGAATTATCGTTCAGGATCATCGCGCCAACGAGCTGAACGTCGAAGGGCCGCAGCCCAAGTGTCCGGCGGGCTGCCTCGCGGGCGACGGCGAAGGCGGGCACGAGAAGGTCGTCGAGGGTCTTGCCGGCGGCAAGCTGTTCGCGGAACTCTACCGTCTTCGCGGCGAGTGCTCCGTCGTCCAGAGCGTTCATGCTGTCTTCGAGAGCATTGATTGCCGCGACCTTCGGCTGGTAGGAGCGGATACGGCGATCGTTTGCCGAGCCGAACAGTTTGCGGGCGAGCCCACCAAGACTGACCATCAGCATGGTCCTTTCTGACACTTCGTCACATATTGCGCGCGCACTCGCCGGCAGCCGGTCGCGGACGAAATGGAGTGCCGCCACCGGAAACTTCTCTGGACGCGAGGTTGCGTGACAGATAAGAGGGGGGTCGAATGATGTCAACGGGACAGGTTGATGCGGAGGCGTTGGTTTCCGGCGTATCCGACAACTTTTCGCCCGATTCAATCGGTTTGAAGCGGTATCCTATTCGAAAGGTCTCTCATGTCTCGCTATCATAAACTTGTCCTTGCTGCATGCGTGGCACTCGTGGGCCTTAAGGTACCTGCTTTTGCCGAAGACGCCTTGGTGGCGAAGGTCGGCAACCTCGAGATCCGTCAGTCCGAGCTCGATATCGCTCTCGCAAATCTCGATCCGCAGCTATCGCAGCTTCCCGACGAGCAGAAGAAGGTTGCCGCTCTCTCGAGCGCCATTGATGTGAAGCTCCTGGCAGGTAATGCGACGGCCGAGGGCCTGAAGGACGATCCCGCCTACCAGCAGCGCATGCAGTTCATTGCCGAACGGGAACTTCATAACCTGTATTTCAAGAAGCACGTGGTCGACGCCGTGACGGACGACGAGGTCAAGGCACGTTACGACAAGGAAATCGCTGGCCTGCCGAAGCAGGAGGAAGTTCGTGCGCGGCACATCCTCGTGAAGACCGAAGACGAGGCGAAGGCTGTCATTGCCGAACTCGACAAGGGCAAGGATTTCGTCGAGCTTGCGAAGGAAAAATCCACCGATCCGAACAAATCGGAAGGTGGGGATCTCGGCTACTTCACCAAGGGACGGATGGTTCCGGAATTCGAACAGGCCGCTTTCGCAATGGAGAAAGGCACCTACTCGAAGACCCCGGTCAAGACCCAGTTCGGGTTCCACGTCATCAAGGTCGAAGACAAGCGCGATGCGCCGCCGCCGGCCTACGACGACGTCTCGCAGCAGGTCCGCCAGCTCGTCATGCGTGACAAGTATCTCGAGCTGATTGCCAAGGCGAAGGCCGACCAGAAGGTCGAGATCGTCGATGAAGCCCTGCGCAAGGGCTATGAGGACGTGAACAAGCAGCCGCAATAACGGCGGCAACCTTTCGGCCCGCGCCGACGGCGCGGGCCTTCCCTTTTTTGCTTCATGTTGTTCAGGCCGCAAAGAAATGTCTGCCACCGTCTCCCCGCTTGCTCCCAAATCCTACCCTGCCATGCCGCCGGTCAGAGGTGTCCGCATGGCGACCGCGGCAGCCGGCATAAAGTACAAGAACCGCACTGACGTCCTGCTGATGGCCTTCGACAAGCCCGCAGCCGTTGCCGGCGTGTTCACCCGTTCCAAATGTCCGTCGGCGCCGGTTGATTTCTGCCGCGAGAATCTTCCCCACGGCGTTGCGCACGGTGTGGTTGTCAATTCGGGCAACGCCAATGCCTTCACCGGCATGAAGGGCAGGGCGGCGACCGCACTGACGGCGAAGTCTGCGGCTGCGGCGCTCGGCTGTGCGGAGAACGAGATCTATCTCGCCTCCACCGGCGTCATCGGCGAGCCGCTCGATGCCACCAAGTTCTCGGGCGTTCTCGGCGACATGGCCAAGACCGCGACCGGCGACTTCTGGCTGGAAGCCGCCAAGGCGATCATGACCACCGATACCTATCCGAAGGTGGCGACCCGAACAGCAAAGATCGACGGTGTCAACGTGACGATCAACGGTATTGCCAAGGGCGCCGGCATGATCGCGCCGGACATGGCGACGATGCTGTCTTTCGTGGTGACCGATGCGGACATCGCGGCTCCTGCGCTTCAGGCGCTTCTTTCTGCCGGTGTCGGTCCGAGCTTCAATTCCGTAACGGTCGACAGCGACACCTCCACCTCGGATACGCTGATGCTTTTTGCGACCGGTGCCGCCGCGGCGGACGGGCAGGCGCGCGTCGAGTCTGCGGACGATGCCCGCCTCGGCAGCTTCAAGGCCGCGCTCGATGATCTTCTCAAGGACCTGGCGTTGCAGGTGGTCCGCGACGGTGAAGGCGCACGAAAGATGATTGCGATCACCGTCACCGGCGCCGAGAACGACAGCGCTGCCAAGCGCATCGGCCTGTCGATCGCCAACTCTCCGCTCGTCAAGACGGCGGTTGCGGGGGAAGATGCGAACTGGGGTCGCGTGGTCATGGCCGTCGGCAAGTCCGGCGAAATGGCCGATCGTGACCGGCTTGCCATCTGGTTCGGCGATGTCCGCGTGGCGGTCAACGGCGAGCGGGATCCCGGTTACTCCGAAGCCGCTGCGAGTGCAGTGATGAAGGAGGATGATGTCGCAATCCGGGTTGATATCGGCCTCGGTAACGGTGAGGCGTCCGTCTGGACTTGCGATCTCACCAAGGAATATGTCGCGATTAACGGCGATTATCGGAGCTGATAGCGCGGATGCAGGTAGAGCGACAGCAGGCGAATCTCCCGCTCGTGCGGCGGCTCGAGGCGGTCAGTTTCCGAGCCTGGCCCGCCGCTTCCGTACAGTATGACGGCAGTTGGCAGGTCCGGCTGACCGGCGGGCATCCGTCGAAGCGGCTGAACTGCGTGGTCGCGCTAGATCCGTCGGACAGCCGCGACATCGCCCTCCGGCTCGAGCGAGCCGCGCGGAAGTTCGATGCCTATGGCCGCCCGCTGGTGGTGCGGGAAACGCCGCTGACACCGAAGCCGCTGGTGGAATACCTGGTCGCCGAGGGCTGGACCTGTTTCGAAGAGGTCGTCACTCAGACGGCCGATCTCACCGCTCTGGAGATTCCGGATTCGCTCGATCATCTGCCGACTCAGGACGTCGGACGCTTCGTGGATGCAAGTCTTACTCTTCAGGGGCAGGACGCGACCCTGAAACCGGTGCTGGCAGAGATCATCAATTCCATCAAGCCGGCCGTCGGCATGTTCCTGATCGAAGACCCGAATGCCGGTCCGGTCGCATCGCTCCTCTGCGTGCAAGACAACGACCTTGCCGGCATCCTGCTCTTTGCCGTGTCGGACAAGCATCGCCGGCGCGGCGTCGGCATGGAGGTCCTTTCGTCCGCACTGCGCTGGGCGCGAATGCGCGGCGCACGCACCGCCTGGCTTCAGGTTTCCACGGACAACGAGGCGGCCCTGTCGCTCTACGCCAAGCTCGGCTTCGTCGAAGCTTACCGCTACCGCTACTGGTCCAAGGATGGTTCGCAATGAATGGCGGACCCAAACCGATCCTGCTGGTCGCCGCCTGTGCGCTCGTCGATACGGACGGGCGAATCTTGCTGGCCCAGCGGCCCGAAGGAAAAACGCTCGCGGGTCTCTGGGAGTTTCCCGGCGGCAAGGTCGAGGCAGGGGAAACGCCCGAGGAGACCCTCGTGCGCGAGCTCGATGAGGAGCTTGGGATCACCACGCGCATTCCGTGTCTGGCGCCACTCACGTTCGCAAGCCACAGCTATGGTAGCTTTCACCTGCTGATGCCGCTCTTCATCTGCCGCCGCTATGACGGTATTGCCCATGGCAGGGAGGGTCAGGCGGTCAAATGGGTCCGTCCGCAGGCGCTGCGCGACTACCCGATGCCCCCGGCCGACGAGCCGCTTATCCCCTTTCTGCAGGACTTGCTGTAGTCCTTCGAAGTTCTTGCAGTTGTTCTTAACGAAAAGTTTATAACCCTCAGGCATGGATAGAGCTGTTCATGCGGGAAAGTGTGCGTGGGGCATATCATGGCAAACGAGGATTTCTGGAAGACCGTCGGGTCTGGAGAACGGTCTTCGCAAAAAGCCAAGAAGACGGGTGTTTTGAACATTGCACTGCTGTTCGGAACAGCGGCGATCGCTCTGTCGCTCATCCTCACACCTATGCTTGCGGGGAACTCGGAAAGAAAGAGTCTGGCGTTCACGCCGGATGACTACGACAACATAACGACGGGTTCGATCAGCAAGACAGGGCCGGGCAAGCGATACACGATACGCAGGAGCGTACTGCAAGAGACGCCGGGCTCCGTCTGCATCATCGACCGTTATGGTGCGGGGGACGGCTGCTGAGCGAACTCCGATCCGGCGTCGTTCGGCAAAAAGGGGGAAGCATGCGCCTGCTGAGAAGCCTGATCGCCGACAATGCGGGCGCGACGGCGATCGAATACGGACTGATCGCAGCAATAATCTCCGTGGCCTTGCTCACCGGCTATGGTGCGTTCACGGGTGCCTTGATGAACGTTTTCGAAACCATCACCACGGCCATCACTACGGCCGGTGCCTGACGGATCAGTCCCGCTTGGGGGCTGCGAGCGCGTCAGCGAGCCTCATCTTGGCCGAACCGGGCTTCAGCGGCTTCTGCTGGCTTTCATGTGGCGCCCATCCCGAGACATAGATGAACACGAAGGTCGCGCGGATGCGCCCGTCGGGATCGGCGTAGCGTTCCGCGTATATCTCCGCGGCGCGCAGGAAAAAACGCCGACCAAGTGGCTTACGGCTCCGGTCGATGAGGGGATTTGCCATCCCCATCGCCTTGAGATCCCGCATCAGCCCAAATATCGAATCGTACCGGACGGTATAGGTCTGGGTATCGACGACCGGAAGGGTAAAGCCCGCCCGCTGCATCAGCGCGCCGATGTCGCGGATATCGGCAAAGGGTATGACTCGCGGACTGGCCCCACCCGAAAGCTCGATCTCCGTCGCCAGCAGGACATCCCGCAGTTCAGCCAGCGTACCGGCGCTCGGGATGGCCGCGAGAAACAGCCCGTCGGGTTTCAATGCCTTGCGGATCTGAATGAGAACGCCGGGCGTATCGTTGGTGATGTGAAGTGCAAGCGGGGACAACACGAGATTGACCGACTGCTCCTCGAGCGGCACCTGTTCCAGGGGCGCTTCGGTCAAGGCTTCGTCCGCCTCAGCGAAACTCGAATGCGTTTCAACGCGCCTGAGGTCGCCGATCTTGCCCGTTTCCATGCACTTCCTGGCGGTCGCACCGTTTGCTCCGTGCAGTTCTACCGCTTGCTCGAAATGTCGTTCGACCAAAGAAAGTCTCTCGGCGAGTTCGCCTGCTGCGACCTGCAGCAGGAAATCCGCCCCGTCCGGACGCCGCAAGTGAGCGCGGCGGCGATTTTCGGTCACCAGGTCGAGATCGAAGAGTTTGTCCATGGCGTCGTCCGGCAAAAACTGTGCGTGGTAAAGGCGCCCGCAAGCGCCTAATGTCAACCTATGGATGGTCGTATAGCCCAATCGCCGGGTCGATTAAGAGCCTCGCCTATGGTGGCGCTGGCGACCATCGTTCGCGATCTCGTCTACCCGCCATCCTGCGCCCATTGTGGCATTCGTGTCGCCGGCCACGGTTCACTTTGTCCGGAATGCTGGACCTCGATACGGTTCATCGAACGACCCTTCTGCGAAATCTTGGGTACGCCGTTTCCCTTCGATCATGGAACGGGAGCGCTCTCGCCGGAGGCGATCGCCGACCCTCCCGTCTTCGACCGCTTGCGTTCCGTCGCGATCCATGACGGCATCGTCCGTGAGCTCGTGCACAGCCTCAAGTACCGGGACCGCCTCGATCTCGCGCCTGTTATCGCTCGCTGGATGGCGCGCGCCGGCGCCGCGGAGCTTGCCGCGTGCGATGCCGTTCTTGCCGTTCCGTTGCATCGGACGCGGCTCTTTGGGCGAAAATTCAACCAGTCTGCGGAATTGGCTCGGCACATAGCCCGGTCGATCGACAAACCGTTTCTCGCGTCCGCCGTCTTGCGCGTGAAGCGTACTGCTCGGCAGGTCGGGCTCAGCGCGAACGCACGTGCCGACAACGTCCGCGGTGCCTTTGCAATCGGATCC
>DATGWU010000686.1:0-5967 GCA_035299345.1 Rhizobium sp. | reverse complement strand
GATCTGCTTGGCGCCGGTGGCGACCGTGATCTCGTCGACGGCGTAGTCCACGCCGTTTTCGCGGCGGAATTTCTCCGCCACGGCCTTCTTGAGCTCGGGCGATCCGTCGAGCGCGGTGTATTTCGTCTCACCGCGGTCAATCGCCGCCTTCGCGGCTTCCTTGATGTTCTCGGGGGTGTCGAAATCCGGCTCGCCGGCCCCGAGGACGATGACGGGCCGCCCTTCGCGCTTGCGAGCGGCGGCCCGCGCGCCGATCATGAGTATCTTCGAGACGCCGACCGAGGCGATGCGCGACGCCGGCCGGAACGCGGTACCCTGGGGTGCTTCAATATCGGCCATGGCGCTCACTCGATCTCGAACGACACGCCCTGGGCGAGCGGAAGGGCCTTGGAGTAGTTCACGGTATTGGTCGCCCGGCGCATGTAGGCCCTCCAGGCATCCGATCCGGACTCGCGGCCGCCGCCCGTCTCCTTCTCGCCGCCGAACGCCCCGCCGATCTCGGCACCGGACGTGCCGATGTTGACGTTGGCGATGCCGCAATCCGAACCATCGGCAGACAGGAAGCGCTCGGCCTCGCGCATGTCGAGCGTGAAGATCGAGGAGGAAAGGCCCGCGGACACCGCGTTATGATCCTGAAGGACCTGGTCGAAGTCCGAATACTTCATCACGTAGAGGATCGGAGCGAAGGTTTCTTCGAGCACCGGCCCGGCCTGCCGTGGCATCTCCACGAGAGCGGGCTTGACGTAGTAGGCGGTATCCTTCCCGGCCTCGGCGACGCGTTCGCCGCCGGTGACGGAGCCGCCTTCGGCGCTCGCCGCGGCGAGCGCCTTCTGCATGCCGTCGAATGCCGGTTTGTCGATGAGCGGACCGACCAGCGCCTGTGTCTCCAGCGGGTTCCCGACGGAGACGCTCTGATAGGCCTTCTTCAGGCGCGGCACGAGCTGGTCGTAGACGCTCTCGTGGACGAAGAGCCGGCGCAAGGTCGTGCAACGCTGGCCGGCCGTGCCCATGGCGCCGAACGCGATCGCCCGGAGCGCCATGTCGAGATCGGCGGTGGGGCACACAATGCCGGCATTGTTGCCGCCGAGTTCGAGGACCGAGCGGGCAAAGCGCCGCGCGAGACGCGGACCGACCTCCCGGCCCATACGGGTCGAACCGGTCGCCGAGACGAGCGCCACCTTTGGATGATCGACGAGGACCTCGCCGATCGCGCGGTCACCGACGAGAACCTGGGAGAGGTTTGCCGGAGCATCGCCGAAACGCTTGATCGCCCGCTTGAGGATGGCATCGGCGGCAAGGGCGGTCAGCGTCGTCTTCTCGGACGGCTTCCAGACCACGGGATTGCCGCAGACCAGAGCAAGCGCCGCATTCCACGCCCAGACGGCGACCGGGAAGTTGAACGCGGAAATGATGCCGACGACGCCGAGCGGATGCCAGGTCTCCATCATGCGGTGTCCGGGGCGTTCCGTCGCGATCGTGAGACCGTAGAGCTGGCGCGACAGACCGACCGCGAAATCGCAGATGTCGATCATCTCCTGGACCTCGCCGAGGCCCTCCGACGTGATCTTGCCGGCTTCGATCGAAACGAGCCGGCCGAGATCCGCCTTGGAGGCGCGGAGCTCCTCGCCGAGCAGACGGACGAGCTCGCCGCGCTTCGGCGCCGGAACGAGCCGCCACTGCAGGAACGCCTCATGGGCGGCGTCGATCATCTTGCCGGCATCCGCGGCGGAGACGGTGCTCAGACGGCCGATCTCCTCACCGGATACGGGACTGTAGGCCGGCATGGCGCCCCCGGTCCAGGCGTCGCGGCTCACGCCCAGTCTGTCGAGCAGGCTTGCGGCTTCTTTTTTTACATCGACGGCATTTGTCATTGTCGTTCTCCGTTGAATTCCCTGTTTTGCGGCTCACGCCGACCATGTCTCAAAAGCGCGCGGCACCGATCCGGCCGGGCGACAGGACCACCTTCAGTCCGGTCGCCAGCCTGCGTATTTCCGCGGGTGTGTATCGATCGTAATAGGCCTGGTTCTTGCGGCCGATCGCGTGCTCGGCGCTGAAACTCCCGCCAAAATCCCGAACGACGATGTCGAACACCCAGGTCCTCAGGGCGTTCTCGAAGCCGTCGTCCTGCAGCCGGGCATCGTCCCTTGCGACGACGAGGTTGAAATGCACGCCCCCGTCACCGACGTGGCCGAAGTCGCAGATGGCGACATCGGGAAAGCTCGACGGCAGCTCCCTCCTCATCCGCGTGAGGAAGGCCATGACGTCGCCGCGGCGAAACGAAAGGTCGAACGCGATCAGCCGGCCACGATGCTTGACACCTTCGGACAGTGCGTGACGCATGGCCCAGATTTCCTGCGGCGGGCCGACGAGCGCATCTGAGAGCAAGCCTTCGTGCGTCTCCCAGACCTCTTCCAGAACGGTCTCCAGCACCTCGTCGAGGCTCTGTTCGCCCTTCCGCGGAGCATTCGATCTCGAAATCTCGGCAAGGATCACGAATTCGGGGACGATGCCGCCCTGGAACGGGTTCCGGAGCGAGGGGACGTGGTCGAGCGCGGCACTGATCGCGTTACCCGACATGCCCTCGAAGGCCGAGAGGTAGCCGCCGAGCGCAGCTTCCATATGGGAGAGAAGTTCAGGCACGCGATCGATCGAGGCCGGCATCAGCAAGGCGGTCGCGACCTGACGCGGCAGCGCCTCGAGGTTCAGCACGCATTCGGTGATCACGCCGTAGGCACCGGACGTTCCGATGAATACCTGCTTGAAGTCGACGCCGGTATTGTTCTTGCGCAACTCGTCCGAGAGATCGAGCACCGTCCCCTCTTCATCGGCGAGAACGACTTTCAGTCCGAGCGTGTTGCGACGCACGTCGCCGTATCGCAGGAACCTGGACCCACCGGTGTTCGTGGCGAGCATTCCGCCCAGACGCGGGTCGGCGCCGAGATCGATCGGGAAGAACAGGCCCGCGTTTTCGAGCCGCGCGTTGAGGTCCGAGAGGCGAAGTCCTGCGCCCGCCCGCACGGAGCGGTTGGCAACGTCGAGATCGAAAACGCCGGTGAGGCGATCGAGGCTCAGCACCCCCTGTGTTCCGGTCGCATCGGGCGTGGAGCCGGAAACGAGACCAGTGTTTCCGGACTGGGGTACAAGGGGGATATCGTTGCGGACGCAGTAGGAGACGACGGCGGACACCTGTTCGGTCGTCGAGGGTCGCGCGACGAAGGCCGCGCGGCCCTCGTCGTAGCGTGCACCCGTCGCATAAGACGCCATGTCCGCCTGATCGTCGAGCACGGCGGCTTCACCGATCAGGCTGCGGAGCGCCGCGATATGCGCGGACAGATCCATCGAAGCCGTCACTCCGCGGCCGCCGCCAGCCGGCCGTCGCCGAGACAACGATCGATGGACGCCTGCATGATCGCGGCATAATGGGCGAATTCGTCCAGTACGCTCGCGCCGAGATCCCGCTCGAACATCCGCTGGTTGGGGCTGGCAACGAATTCCTGCGTGGCGTCGTCGCCGAGATTGGACTGGAAGATGCCGGCGGCGCTGACGGGCAGGAAGTCCTCATAGGTGATCGGGTCGAACTGCACGAGGCCGTTCGCGATCGCGGTTTCGAGGTCCATGCCCGTCCTGTCGGCCTTTTCGCCGGCGGGGGTGAGCGAGTAGCTGAAGTAGCCGAGCCCGGCCTTGCGGATCGCGTTCCAGTCATCGGGGAACGCCTTGAAGACGTCGGCGAGAGCCGCCTCGTATTCGGCGGCGTTGGAACCGTCCGCCGTCGGCCGGCAGCGCTCGCGCGTCTCGGTCAGCAGTCGATCGTAGAGCGCCCTGCCCTTGGGCGTCAGCGCCACGCCCCGCTGCTCGATCTCGCCGAAACGGGCGGTATGCGAGCCGGAGCGCCAGCCACCCTTGCCATCCTCGAACGCCACCGCTTCCTCGAGCGCCTTGAAGGAGGTCTGGCGCAGCAGGATGGGGCACTGACGGGTCGGCGGCCCTTCAACGATCGCCTTGGGGGAAATCCCCTCGCCCGGCATCCGGCGCTGGACCTCGTCGATGTCGAGCGTGCGGGGCGTCAGGTGATTGATGTGGGGACCCCTGAAGGAGACGACATCCGCGACGAGACGGTGGGCATCGTGGAGACGGCGGTACATTTCGGCGCTGACGATCGCCTTGTCGTGCCAGCGGAAGGTCTGCAGGACCTCCTCGACGAACCTCGAGGCGTCGTCCCGGTCGAGGCCGCCCTGCTCCTCGGCCTTATCGAGGAGTTCGAGCGCCGCGTCGGTGAAGATCTTCCGCTTCGACAGGACCTCCGCCGCATCGGCGCGGAGCTGCTCGTCCCGGACGAGGTCCAGCCGGAGCAACGAGGTGAAGATGCGGAACGGGTTGAGCTTCAGGGCCGCGTCGCCAACGGGGCGGAAAGCCGTCGAATGGACGGGGACACCGGCCGTGGAAAGGTCGTAATAGCCGACCGGATGCATTCCCATCACCGCGAACACGCGCCGTATCGTGGACAGCTCCTGCGCCGTGCCGAGCCGGATCGCGCCGTGGCGCTCCTCGGAGATGCGGTCGAGCGTATCGGTCTCGGCGAGGCGCCGCTTCATCTCCGGGTTTTCGGCAAGCACCTCCTCGTTCACCTGGGCGACCAGCGACATCAGGGTCCCGTAGGCGGGAACCTCGTTGCGGTACATCGCCGACATGGCCGCCGAAAACGCGGCGCGGATGCTGTCGGAGGAAACGAATTCAGTTTTTGTCATGGGGGCCCAACTCGTGGTTGACTACAGGCGGTTCATTCATATTCTGCACTATACCGATGCGAATTCGGGCTGTAATGCGACGCTTCCTGATAGCTTGATGCGAGAACGGAATGAAACTCAACCGCGCGATGATCCCGGACATAACCGTCCTCCAGGCCTTCGAATGCTGCGCCCGGCACGGAAATTTCACGCTGGCCGCCGCCGAACTCAACCTGACCCAGAGCGCCGTCAGCCGACAGATCAGGGCGCTCGAAGAGCAGCTCGGCATCACCCTCTTCGAGCGGATCCGGCAAAGAGTGGTGCTCTCCGCCACCGGGCAGGTCCTCCTGCCGGAAGTGCGACAGCTGCTCGAGAGGACCGAGGACATGGTGCTGCGCGCCAAGGCCTCGTCGGACGGCAAGAAGGTGCTCTCCGTGGCGACACTGCCGACCTTCGGGAGCCGGTGGCTGGTGCGGCGGCTGCCCGAATTCCTCGACCTGCATCCGGGCACGGTCGTCGATGTCGCATCGCGGTCGGAACCGTTCGATTTCGAGGTCGATCGCTTCGATGTCGCCATCCATTACGGGCAGCCGATCTGGGCGCATGCCGTGTGCACCTATCTCTGCGGCGAGACGATCGTACCGGTCGCGAGCCCCGCGCTGGTCGCGCGGTTTCCGACGGAGGCTCCCTCCGACCTGTCCAGGGCGCCGCTTCTCCATCTCACCACGCGGCCGAGGCTGTGGGGAGAATGGTTTTCGATGAACGGCCTCGAAGCCCTCGACGCCTTTCATGGAAACCGGTTCGACCAGTTCAACATGGTCATCGAGGCGGCTGTCGCCGGGATGGGATTCGCCCTTCTCCCCCGATACCTGATCGAGGGCGAACTCGAGTCCGGCGGCCTCGTGGCCGTCATGGACCGGCCGATCACGACCGACAACAGCTATTACGTCGTCACGCCGGAGGACATGAAGGGAAGTTCGCTCGCAACGGATTTCCAGAACTGGCTCCTGTCGCAGGTCCAGACCGGACAGGGTGCCTGAACCTTACCACGCAGGGCAAGCATGCAGGCACTTCATTGCCGCCCCCGATGCCGCCAGACTGTCAAAAACCGCTCAGGCTCCGCCGCCGGTCGGGATGTCTCCCTCCGGGTCGGTTACCTCAGTCTCGGACGCGGCGCCGCGAGGGGCCTGTCAGAGTATGAGTAAGTGGCTCCTTGCGGCGCCCCGTTCGGCGTTCTTGCCCG
>DATGWU010000685.1:0-8078 GCA_035299345.1 Rhizobium sp. | reverse complement strand
GCTGGTCGCCAGACGGGCATCCGAAGATCGCGCCGGTGCCGTATTCCATCAGCACGAAATTGGCGACATAGACCGGCAATTCCCAGGAGGGATCGAAGGGATGGCGAACCTTGATACCGGTATCGAGCCCCTTCTTCTCGGCCGTCTCCAGCGCGGCGAGCGAGGTGCCGGCCCGGCGGCATTCCTCGCAGAAGGCGGCGATCTCGGCATTGCCCTCGGCAACGGCCTTGGCCAGCGGATGATCGGCGGCAATCGCCAGGAACGAGGCGCCGAACAGCGTGTCGGGACGTGTGGTGTAGACGGTGATCTCCGAATGTCCGGCCGGCGCGGCGCCGGCGATCTCCCAGCGCAGCGTCAAGCCTTCGGAACGCCCGATCCAGTTTTTCTGCATCAGGCGCACTTTTTCCGGCCACTGGTCGAGCGTGTCGAGAGCGTCAAGCAGGTCCTGGCTGAAGTCGGTGATCTTGAAGAACCACTGCGTCAGTTCGCGCTGTTCGACGAGAGCACCCGAACGCCAGCCGCGACCTTCGATCACCTGCTCGTTGGCGAGCACGGTCTGGTCGACCGGATCCCAGTTGACCTTCGACTGCTTGCGGTAGACCAGCCCCTTTTCCATCATGCCGAGGAACAGATACTGCTGGCGATGGTAGTATTCGACGTCGCAGGTCGCGAATTCACGGGACCAGTCCAGCGAAAGACCCATGGACTTCAGCTGGCCGCGCATCGTCGCGATGTTCTGATAGGTCCAGTCCTTCGGATGAACCTTGTTCTGCATCGCTGCGTTCTCGGCCGGCATGCCGAATGCGTCCCAACCCATCGGATGCAACACGTTGTAGCCGCGAGCGCGCTTGTAGCGGGCGACGACATCGCCCATGGCGTAGTTGCGCACATGACCCATATGAATGCGTCCCGACGGATACGGGAACATCTCTAGCACGTAATATTTCTCGCGCTTGTCGTTGTTGTCCGTGACGAAAACGCCAGCTTCGGACCATTTCGCCTGCCAACGAGGTTCGGCGTCGCGCGGATTGTAACGTTCGGTAGCCATTTGTCGCATTTCCGGAAAATCAAGGAGAGTCGGCGTGACCTTCACCACGAAACCGGCCAAGCGTCAAGTTTTCCGGGCCCTTCGGTGGCGGAAAGCTCCGCCGGATACGCCGCTGCAGGTTGCGATCGAAGCAGCTTGCTTCAGGGACGCACCAAGGGTGATTATATCGGCCGTGAGTCGATTGACCGGAAGGACAGAAATGACAGTCGCGGAGCAGCTGGACAGCGTGGTGGATAGAGTCGCCTCAGCGGTGAGAAGGGCAGGTCGTGAGCCGGATTCGGTACAACTCGTCGCGGTATCGAAGACCTTTCCGGCTGACGTGATCCGCTCGGCGATCGCCCATGGTCAGAGGGTGTTCGGTGAAAACCGCGTGCAGGAGGCACAACAGAAGTGGCCGCAACTCAAGGCGGAGACGGATGGGATAGAGCTGCATCTCATCGGACCACTGCAGTCCAACAAGGCTGCCGATGCCGTGACGCTCTTTGACGTCATTGAGACGGTCGACAGGGAGAAGATTGCCCGTGTCCTGAGTGAGGAAACGAAACGGCAGGGGCGCTCGCTACGGTTCTATATCCAGGTGAACACCGGACTCGAACCACAGAAGGCTGGCATCGCGCCCGACGAAACCGTCGAATTCGTTCGATTCTGTATTCAGGAACTCGGCATGACCGTCGAGGGACTCATGTGCATTCCGCCGGCCGCCGAGAATCCCGGACCGCATTTCGCGCTGCTTGCCAAGTTGGCCGCTGAGTGCGGTTTGCGCAGACTCTCCATGGGAATGTCGGGCGACTTCGAGACCGCTATTGAATTCGGGGCGACCAGCGTTCGGGTGGGATCCGCGATCTTCGGCACGCGCTAGCCTCTCCTTTGCGACCGCGGATCTGCGCACGCCATAGGCTTTCGTCTGACTTTCCAGCTTGCGAGCGCCTGCCTAATATCCCGCCAATCTTGCAAAGAGTTGGTTCGGGAGGACGTCATGGAGAGCAAGTACCAGGATACCTATCGCTCGTGGGAGCGTGATCCGGAAGCGTTCTGGGGGGAGCAAGCGGCCAAGATCGACTGGTTTCGCCCTGCCGACAAGGTGTTCGACGCGGGCATGGGCGCCTATGGTCGCTGGTTCGTGGGCGCAGAGACGAACACCTGCCACAACTGTCTCGATCGGCACGTCGCTGCTGGCCGCGGCGAGCAGGCTGCCGTCATCTATGACAGCCCGATGACGGGCGAGAAGAGAAGCTTCACCTATAACGAGGTGTTGACGGAAGTGACGGCGATCGCCGCCGTCCTCAGAAACCATGGTGTGACCAAGGGTGATCGCGTCATCATCTACATGCCAATGATCCCGGAAGCGGTCTTCTCCATGCTTGCCTGTGCGCGGTTGGGCGCCATTCATTCGGTCGTGTTCGGTGGCTTTGCTGCACATGAACTTGCCACCCGCATCGACGATTCAAAGGCGAAGGTTATCATCAGCGCGAGCTGTGGTCTCGAGCCTGGGCGTATCGTGCCGTACAAGCCACTTCTCGATCACGCGATCGACATGGCGCAGGTAAAGCCCGAGTATTGCTTCGTTCTGCAACGCGAACAGTTACATGCGCCGCTCCGGTACGAGCATGGTGACGTCGACTTTGCGAAGGCCGTTGAAATCGAGCGCGCGAACGGCACCGATATCCGGTGTGAACCGGTGCTCGCGACCGATCCGCTCTACGTTCTCTATACGTCAGGTACGACGGGGCAACCGAAGGGCGTCGTTCGCGACAACGGCGGGCATATGGTTGCGTTACAGTGGACGATGGAGAACATATACGGGGTCGCTCCCGGCGAAGTCTTCTGGGCGGCATCGGACATCGGCTGGGTCGTCGGTCATTCCTACATCGTCTATGGGCCTCTTCTTGCTGGAAACACGACGGTCATATTCGAAGGCAAGCCGATCGGCACGCCCGATGCCGGGACCTTTTGGCGTGTCGTTTCCGAGCACGACGTAAAGGCGCTGTTCACCGCGCCCACCGCCTTCCGTGCCATCCGCCGTGATGATCCAGACGGCGACCATATCCGGCGTTACGACCTCTCTGGTCTCCGTTCGCTGTTTCTTGCCGGCGAACGCGCCGACCCTGAAACCATCAAATGGGCGGAGAGGATGCTCAAGGTTCCGGTGATCGATCATTGGTGGCAGACGGAAACCGGTTGGCCCATGGCAGCCAATCCCGCGGGTCTCGGCCTTTTGCCGGTCAGGTATGGCTCTCCTACCGTGGCGATGCCCGGATATGCCATCGACGTGCTCGACGATGCCGGACACCCCGTGCCCAAAGGGACGCTCGGCAATATTGTCGTGAAGCTTCCTATGCCTCCCGGTTGCCTGGTCACCTTCTGGAATGCGGAGGAGCGTTTCCGTTCCTCCTGTCTCGAGGAGTTCCCGGGGTATTACAAGACCGCTGACGCAGGGATCGTCGATGACGACGGCTACGTCTTCGTCATGGCCCGTACGGACGACATCATCAACTGCGCCGGCCACCGCCTTTCTACGGGTGCGATGGAAGAGGTCTGCGCCATGCATCCGGATGTCGCCGAATGTGCGGTCATCGGTATCGCCGACGACCTCAAGGGGCAGATTCCTTGCGGCTTCCTCGTGCTGAAGAACAATGTCTCACGTGACTTTTCGGCGATACAGCGCGAAGTCGTTCAGCTTGTCCGCGACGAGATTGGCCCGGTGGCGGCGTTCAAGACCGTGATGAAGGTCGAGCGCCTGCCGAAGACCCGATCCGGCAAAATCCTGCGCGGGACAATGCAGAAGATTGCGGACGGGTTGCCCTGGAAAATGCCGGCTACAATCGACGATCCCGCCATTCTTGATGAGATCAGCACCGTCCTCAGGCAGCACGGTCACGGTTGAGCGCTAGTGCCGTCGTGACAGCGACGTTGCAAAAACAAAAAGCCCCGCGACTCGCGGGGCTTTGAAGTATCAGTCGATAGAAGCAACTCAGTAGAGATCGTCTTCGTCGTCGTCCTTGCGGTCCGACTTCAGCGATTTCAACTTGGCGAAAACCGCATTGGCGTCAATTTCCTTCTCCTCGTCCTGAGAGAAGTCATAGCCGAGGTTTTCAGTCTCGGTCGCCGACTGCAGGGTCGCTCCGAGTTCTGCAGCGGTCGGTAGCGGCCGGCCCTTCGAGGCCTTCTCAACTTCCATGTCGAGATCGATCTGGCTGCAGAGGCCGAGGGTGACCGGGTCCATCGGCGAAAGGTTCGCCGAGTTCCAGTGGGTCCGGTCACGAATCTGTTCAATCGTGCTCTTGGTGGTACCGACCAGCCGCGAAATCTGCGCATCCTTCAACTCGGGATGATTGCGCACGAGCCAGAGAATGGCGTTCGGCCGATCCTGCCGCTTGGAGACGGGCGTGTAGCGGGGTCCACGACGCTTGGAATCCGGAACGCGGACCTTCGGCTCCTGCAGCTTCAGCTTGTGGTTCGGATCCGCTTCTGCGCGCGCAATCTCTTCACGGGAAAGCTGTCCGGTTGCGATCGGGTCCAGGCCCTTGATGCCTTGCGCTGCTTCGCCGTCTGCGATGGCTTTGACCTCAAGCGGGTGAAGCTTGCAAAACTGTGCGATCTGATCGAATGACAATGCCGTGTTATCGACCAGCCATACGGCCGTTGCCTTTGGCATGAGCAATGTCTGAGCCATGGAAATAGTCCTTCTTTGCGTCCGCGCCGGGGGCCGCGGGCCGTGGGTATCAACCACAATTTCCGGAGAATAATGAGCTGTATACCCTCATTAAACGGCAATTGCAATTCTTCCTAAAACGGATGACCTTTGTCTAATTGCTGGGTCTGTATGACCTGCTATGAATGTGGCACATACGGCCGAAAACGGGAGTTCGGCATCCAGACCAGTTGGCGTCTCTACATGAGGAGGAGTTCATGTCAGCCAAAATCTATCCGGTCCTAAAGGCGGCGAAGAGCCGAGCCTTGGTCGACAACGAAAAATACCTGAAGTGGTATGAGGAGAGCACTGAGGATCCGGAGAAGTTCTGGGATAAGCACGGCAAGCGGATCGACTGGTTCAAACCTTATACAAAGATCAAGAATACGACGTTCAAGGGCAAGGTTTCGATCAAGTGGTATGAAGACGGCCTGACGAACGTTTCGTACAATTGTATCGACCGTCACCTGAAAACCCACGGCGAGCGCACGGCAATCATCTGGGAAGGTGACAACCCGTATATCGACAAGAAGATCACCTATAATCAATTGTACGAACAGGTTTGCCGCCTTGCAAACGTGCTGAAAGCCAACGGCGTCAAGAAGGGTGACCGCGTCACCATCTATATGCCGATGATTCCGGAAGCGGCTTACGCCATGCTGGCCTGTGCCCGCATCGGCGCCGTACATTCGGTGGTCTTCGGCGGGTTCTCGCCCGAGGCGCTGGCCGGCCGCATTGTCGACTGCGAATCGACCTTCGTCATCACATGCGACGAGGGGCTTCGGGGTGGCAAACCGGTGCCGCTGAAAGAGAATACGGATACCGCGATCGATATCGCCGCGAAACAGTTCGTCATCGTCAACAAGGTTCTGGTTGTTCGCCGGACCGGGGGCAAGATCGAGTGGGCTCCAGGCCGCGACCTCTGGTATCACCAGGAAATTGCCAAGGTGAAACCTGACTGCCCGCCGGTTAAAATGCGGGCTGAGGACCCCCTCTTCATTCTTTATACCTCCGGTTCGACCGGTAAGCCGAAGGGCGTGGTGCATACGACCGGCGGCTATCTCGTCTATGCCGCGATGACGCACGAATACGTGTTCGATTACAAGGACGGCGAGATCTATTGGTGTACGGCGGACGTCGGTTGGGTGACAGGCCACTCCTACATCGTGTACGGGCCGCTTGCGAACTGTGCGACGACGCTGATGTTCGAAGGCGTGCCGAATTTCCCCGATCAGGGCCGCTTCTGGGAAGTGATCGACAAGCACAAGGTGAACGTCTTCTACACCGCTCCGACGGCGATCCGTTCGCTGATGGGCGCCGGCGATCATTTTGTGAAGCGTTCGAGCCGTTCGAGCCTCCGTCTGCTGGGGTCGGTCGGCGAGCCGATCAATCCGGAAGCCTGGGAGTGGTACTACAACACGGTGGGCGATGAGCGTTGCCCGATCGTGGATACCTGGTGGCAGACGGAAACGGGTGGCATCCTGATCACGCCCCTGCCGGGCGCCACGGACCTCAAGCCCGGCTCCGCGACGCGACCATTCTTCGGAATCAAGCCACAGCTTGTCGACAACGAGGGCAATGTGCTTGAGGGGGCAGCCGACGGCAATCTCTGCATCGTCGACAGCTGGCCGGGTCAGGCAAGATCGATTTATGGTGACCATCACCGCTTCGCCCAGACCTACTTCTCGACCTACAAGGGCAAGTACTTCACCGGCGACGGGTGCCGCCGCGACGAAGACGGCTATTACTGGATCACCGGACGGGTGGACGACGTTCTCAACGTATCCGGTCATCGACTCGGCACTGCCGAAGTCGAGTCCGCCCTCGTGTCACACCATCTAGTTTCCGAGGCAGCGGTCGTCGGCTATCCGCATCCGATCAAGGGCCAGGGCATCTATTGCTACGTCACGCTGATGGCAGATCACGCCGGCGACGATGCGCTGCGTCAGGACCTGCTAAAGCATGTACGTGCGGAAATCGGCCCGATCGCCACGCCGGACAAGATTCAGTTTGCCCCGGGGTTGCCGAAAACTCGCTCCGGCAAGATCATGCGGCGCATCTTGCGCAAGATCGCTGAAGACGACTTTGGCTCGCTCGGCGATACGTCGACCCTCGCGGATCCCGGTGTCGTGGACGACCTGATTGCCAACCGGCAGAACCGTAACGGTCAGTAGATGATCTGAAGCGAGAGTTCAGAAAGGCCGTCCCACGATGCCGTGGGGCGGCCTTTCCTTTTCTTTACCCACAAGGACGTGGATGTTTGCGGCCACCGTCATATGATTCAACAAGGCCGGAGGCGAGCAAGAGGTCCGCGACGCTTCGCCCATCCTCCAGGCGAATGTCGGCAAGCACCCGACCGTAATATTTGTCACCCGAGATGGCGAGCAGCGAAATCTTCGTGGTGAGGAGCTTCGACAGGCCATCTCGCGCCTGCTGCGCAGCAAACCGGGTCGCTTCGCACTTCGCATGCAGTTCCGGTGCGTCAATTCCACGCAACCGGACGTAGGTCTCGATACTGTGTTCGGGCCACGGAGCGGCGCTGACCAGTAGCGTATCTCCATCGACGACGCGAATGAGCTTTGCCTCTACAGGCCCCAAGATCATGTGATCCTCGGAAGCTGCCGTGTGATGCCCAATTGACACGGCCAGCAATAGCAGGAGGGAGGAAAGGGAAGTCGAACGCATTAAAGGAATATATTCGTTTCTCGGGCGCCGACAATAGGTATCTATTCCATATCAGAAGTCGATCGCACGCCCTTTGATTTCCCAATCGCCAAACCGCGCGGGATCCGGGCCACCTCGCCCACCGATCTCCTTTGCCGGCTCCACTGCAGTTTCCCTGTGACGCCTTTCCTCGGCCTCCTGCCGTGCACGCAGGGCAGCGGCGGATAGCTCCTTCTTCGCCGAATGTTCTAAGGCGGAGCTGTTGTTTGAAGAGAGATGCTTCTGGTCTTGCAAGGGTGTCATGTCCGTTCGTATCCGGATGTGTTGGCGTTCGGCGAACATTGAAATCGGCGGCCGAAATTTTAAATCATAATGTAGCTGCTGCAGCGAGCGATGTCCAACTGCAGAAAGTCTGAGGAGCAAAACATGAACTTCATGCGCACCGCGATGCTGCTTGCGTTTATGACGGCGCTATTCATGGGCGTGGGTTACCTGATAGGCGGTCAGAGCGGCATGATCATCGCGCTGATGATCGCCGCCGGCATGAACTTTTTTTCCTATTGGAATTCCGACCGAATGGTACTCGCCGCTTACCGGGCACAGGAGATCGACGAGGATAACGCCCCGGAATTCTTCCGGATAATCCGGGATCTGGCGCACCGGGCGGGTCTGCCG
>DATGWU010000684.1:0-7345 GCA_035299345.1 Rhizobium sp. | reverse complement strand
TTCCCGTGGGCGAGCCAGGTCTCGGGAAGCTCCACCTGCCAGCCGTCCGCCATCTGCTGGCGGAAGAGACCGTGGACATAGCGGATGCCGTAGCCGTAGGCCGGAATGCCGACGGTCGCCATCGATTCCATGAAGCAGGCGGCGAGCCGTCCGAGACCGCCATTGCCGAGCGCCGCATCCGGTTCCAGTTCGGCGATGACGTCGAGATCGACGCCGAGCGAGACGAGCGCCTGGCGGATTTCGTCCATCAGTCCGAGATTCGAGACCGCATCGCGCATCAGGCGGCCGATCAGGAACTCCAGCGAGAGATAATAGACCCGCTTGCCGTTGGTCTTGTAGGCCTCCCGCGTCGATTCCATCCACTTGTCGATGATGCGTCCGCGGATCGCCAGAATCGTTGCAGTGAGCCAGTCATGCGGCGTGGCGACCTTGGCGTCCTTGCCGATCCCGTAGGTCAGGTGCTCGATAATTTCCGCGGCAAGAACGTCGGGGCTGGATATGCGGGGCTTAGGTTGCAGCAGATCGGCATTGCCGTTGGGCTTCGTCATGTCTTCGCCAGCACTTCTCTCGTTGCATTGGAACGTTGCACGGGACGGCAATCACAAAGGTTGCCGATGCCAGTTTACGCATCGTTCTCAAGCACGTGCAACAGACGAATTTCGCAGGCGCGTAAAAGACCGTCCTGTTCCGGGGATGTCGCGGAAGCATTTCCGTGGTGGCTGAAAAGAAGAGAAACCGCGTCGTTTCCGACGCGGTTTCCCGAGGTTTCCGTCAGTTCGCGGCCTAGTTGGTGAGCCGGGTCATGGTCTCTGTCGCCTTTTCGCCGATCTCCTGGAAAGCGGCGACGAGGTCCGCCGCATTCTGGGCGTCGAAGTAATGCGACGTGTCGGTTGCGCAGTACTGCAGCAGCTTTTGGCCCCCATCAGGCGCCATGAAGGCGATGGTGTAGATCTCGATGCCCGCAGTCTTCGCCGAGTCGCAGGTCTTCTTCGTGGCGGTATCAGCGCTCGTATAGTTGTTGTCGCCGTCGGTCATGAAGACGATGAACTTGCTCGGGCTGGTCTCGCCGTTCATCTTCTGATGGGCCGTATTCTCGCTGCTGCCGGCAAGCGCCGTGTAGGCGGTCGCCATGGCAGAGGACGAATCGGTGCCGCCGTCGGCGGTCAGGGCGTTGACGTAGCTGACGACGCCTGTGGTGCCCCAGGCGAAGGAGGTCGGCGTCTGCATGTAACTGTTGTAGGAGACGGCGGCCGTGCGGACGTATTTGGCGTCCGGATCGGCGGTATCGAGCTGGGCAGCCAGGTCCTTGACCGCCAGCTTCAGCGCTTCGATCTTGGTATAATATTTTGTGCAGGAATAGGCTTTGCCTTTTCGCGTATAGCACGTCCCGGTATAGGTCTCGCTCGTGTCCCAGGCCATGGAGCCCGAACGGTCGAGGACCATGTACATCGAAAGCGGGTTCTTCGTCTCGGCCGTGGCGCTCTGTGCCGAACTGGTAACGCTCACTCTGACCGTCTCGTAACCGAGGAGACCGGTCAACGGCGTCATCGGCACGTCATAATAGCTGTTCACCGTCACGTCGTAGATTTCGCCCGAGCCGTTCGGCGTGCGCTCGACCGTGCCGACGGCGGCTTCCTCGAGCTTGGCCTGCATCTCTTCTTCCGTCAGGCCGAGTTCGTCTGCACTCGGTGCGATGCTGTTCGCCGTCTGCGCTGCTATGAACTTCTTGGCGAGTGCAATCGCCTCCGCGTCCGTGAGGCCCTTGCCCGACATTGCCGTCGCCGCCGCGAGAGCGGCGGAATCCGCCGCGTCCTGCAGGGCGCCCTTGACCTGCACGATCTTGGTCAGGTCCATCGCCACACCTGCCGCGGCAAGGGAAACCGGCAGAAGCAGCGCAGTCATCACGCCGAAATTGCCACCGCGATCCTTCAGGAAACGCAAAGAGGTACGCGCATTCTCACCGAGGCCGATCATCATGTTCTTCCATCGCAGAAAAGGTGATGGAAATCTAATAGGCGGGAGAACTTCGTTTAGACTTAAACGAAATGGTAAAATTTTAGCGAAAGCTCCTTTAGGCCTTCGCTTTCGCTACACTGTCGGGATGACGTCGACCGCCTGGATCGTCTGTTGCCCGCCGTAGCTCTTGAGAACGCCGATGACGGGTGCAACGTCGCTGTAGTCACGACCGAAGGCGACGACGATGTGGTCGCTCCCGGCGGCGATGTCATTGGTGGGATCGAGCTCGATCCAGCCGGTCGACTTGCCGCACCAGACGCGAACCCAGGCATGCATCGCATCCGCACCCTCGAGCCGTGGCTGGCCCGGGGGCGGGATCGTCCGCAGGAAGCCGCTGACATAGCCGGCGGGGATGCCGAGGCTCCTCAGCGCAACGATCATCACATGGGCGAAGTCCTGGCAGACGCCTCTCTTCAGCGCAAAGGCATCCTTCGGCGACGTATCGACGGTGGTGGCATCCGGATCGTAGCTGAAGTCGGCATGGATTCGTGCGCAGAGGCCTTCTGCAATCTCACGCACCGTCCGGTTCGCATCGAGGCCCGCGCGGGCATAGCCCGCAATCGCCGCCACGTCGCCGAGGCGAGGGCTCGGTCCCAGGAAATGATGCGGAGAACCTGCATCGAGGGACCACAGGGCGGTCAGCTCTTCCGCGAGGCCTTCGAGCGTCGGGGAAAAGTCCACCTGGATCGGCTGGGCATCGATGATCACCCGCGCCTGCATGCGGATATCGAGCCGCTGGTGTGGGGAGCGCAGAGCGATTGTCGTGGCCGGATGGCCGAAGAAATCGGTGAAGCGCGTGGTCTCGTCAGGTTTCGGCTCGATCGTCACCGCGCCGGCAACCAGCCGCTGCCTGCCGGGCAGGGAGAGTGGCAGCACCCGCAGGATGTGGTGCGATCCGGAGGCGGGAACGTCGTAGCGATAGCCCATGTGAAGCGAGAGATCGTACTGCATCGGCTATCCGAGATAGGTTCGGGCGAGCATGTCCGACAGCCGCTCCAGGTCACGCTCGAGGTCGCGATAGACGTTGCTGTCCATCATGTCCGCGGTCATGACCGAGAGGCTCGACTGCAGCCGCGTCGCCTCGCGAAGCAGCGGCGACATCTGGCCGTTGATGCGCGCGCCGGGGAGCTGTTCCACCTCTGTGCGGATCTCGTTCAGCTGGAAGAGGATCGAGCGCGGGTTCATGGGATCGAGTGCCAGAAGGTCGGTGACGGTCAGGCGCGTGGTGCTGACATTGTAGCGGCGGCGGTGGGTCATGACGTTGTCGCCGATTTCGAGCACCATGTCGAAGGTGCCGTCCGGAGCGCTGTCGCCGGTCATATGTCCGAGCAGGCGCGTCATGTGAAGGCCGCGCTCCAGATAGCGTCCGATCGCGAGGAAGCGCCAGCCGGTGAAACGGTACATGTTCTCATGCACAAGGCCGGCGAAGCCCGCGAGCTTGCGCAGCAGGATGGTCATCGCATGGGTGGCGTCGTCGCCCGGTCTCACCGTCTCGCGGAAGCGTCGGGCGGTCTTCGCGAGATCGTTGAGCGCGAGCCAGCCGTCCGGAGAAAAGCGGTCGCGGATGTTGCTTGCGGAATAGACGGCGCTGTCGACATTGGCGACGAGGCTTTCCGGAACGCCACTGTCCATGGCTATGTCGAGCGTGGCGAGATAGCGCGTGACATAGGCGAGCAACGGCTGGTCGGGGTCGGCGGACTCGGCAAAGCGCGCATGCCAGGCGCGGAGAATGCGCAAGGCGCCTTCGGCGCGTTCGATGTAGCGTCCGAGCCAGTAGAGATTGTCCGCCGCTCGGCTCGGCAGGCTGCCCGGCATGTTGCGGGGCACCTCCGTGTCGGTCGGGAGCAACGTCGTGGGCGCGACCGGATTGGCACTGACGATCCAGACATCGGCGGCGCCGCCGCCCGACTGCATGGCGATCGCCGCCGCATCGCTGCCATTGCCGATGCGGGCGAATCCCCCCGGCATGATCTGCCAGCCGTCCCGTGTCCGGGCGGCGTAGACCCGCAGGCTCATCGGCCGTGGCGTGAGCCTGCCCTCCACCATCGCCGGCGTGGTCGAGAGCGTGACGGCTTCCTGGCCGACAAGCCGGGCCCCGTCGGAAGAGAGCCATTCCGTGATCGAGTGGCGGGCGCTGTTGCGCAGTGTCGAGCCGAGTACCGACTGGCCGTTGTCGTCGAAGAACGGAAGCCGCGAATAGGCCGGGCCGATCACCATCCGGTCGATATTGGCGGCGACATGGGCGCGCTCCGTCGTCTGGCCGCACCACCACGTCGCGATCGAGGGCAGGGCAAGGTCCTCGCCCAGAAGCCGGCGGCAGATGCCGGGAATGAAGGCGAGCAGGGCGCGGGTTTCGAGGATGCCGGAGCCGAGCGCGTTGACGAAGGAGACCGAGCCGTTGCGCACGGCCTGCACCATGCCGGGCGTGCCGATGCGCGAATCCTGGTCGAGTTCCAGCGGATCGGCATAGGCCGCATCGAGCCGCCGCCAGAGCACGCTGACCGGCTTCAGTCCCGCGACGGTTCGCACCATCACCCGGCCCTCGACAATCGCGAGGTCCTCGCCTTCGAGGAGCATGATGCCGAGATAGCGGGCGATGAAGGCGTGTTCGAAATAGGTTTCGTTCGCCGGTCCGGGTGTCAGCACCGCGACGCGATCCTCGGAGCCCTGCCGCTGCTCCATCAGCGTCTCGCGGAAGGCGCCGAAGAAGGAGGCGAGGCGATGCACGCGGGTTTCGCCGTAGAGTTCCGCGAAAGCGCGGCTCGCCGCGACGCGGTTTTCCAGCGCAAAGCCCGCCCCGGACGGCGCCTGCGTGCGATCGGCGAGCACCCACCAGTTGCCGTCGGGCCCGCGGCCGATCTCGAAGGAGCAGAAGTGCAGGAAATGGCCGCTGGCAGGCCGCACACCGACGAGCGGACGCAGGAATTCCGAATTGCCGGCGATCAGCGCCGGCGGAAGGAAGCCTTCCTGCACGAGCCTGTTCTCGCCGTAGATGTCCGCGGCGATTGCCTCGAGAAGGTCGGCGCGCTGGACGAGCCCCTCGGCGATCGATTGCCATTCCTTCTCGTCGATCAGGACCGGGATGTGCGAGAAGGGCCAGGCGCGGTCGCTGCCGCCGGTCGCCCCGTAGGCCCGGTAGAAGACGCCGGCATCCCGCAGATAGCGATCGGCGCGGGCGAAGCGTTCGTGCAGTTCGTGATCCGGCATCGCATCTATCGCCGCGACGAAGGAACGCCAGACCGGACGGATATTGCCCGAGGGATCGACCATTTCGTCGGCGACTCCCGGCAGCGGTTGGTATCCTGCCGTTCGTCCTGCTCCGATCTCGTCTGCCGTGGCATCGGCCGCGGCCGGAAGGCTCGTCATCTTTCTTTCCAAGGTCCCCAGGCGCTCAGACGCTCCTTGTTCGTGGCCCGGCTATAGCCGAGACGGTCATCGCCGACAATCCGGGAGAGAGTGCCTGCCGGAAAAGCCCGATGCAAGTCTTCGCGAGACGGGAACCCGTAGCGGATGACCATCGCCGCCGGAAAGGTAGGCGACGGCGGTCTTGCTGTGCCGTCTCAGCTGCGGCCGAATTCGTCGACGATGCGGATGATGTCGTCTTCGCCGAGATAGGAGCCGGTCTGGATTTCGATCATCTCAAGGAGGATCTTGCCCGGATTGCCGAGCCGGTGGACGGCGCCCTGCGGAATGTAGATCGACTCGTTCTCGTGCAGGATCGTCACCTTGTCGTCTATCGTCACCTCGGCCGTGCCCTTGACGCAGATCCAGTGCTCGGAGCGGTGATAGTGTTTCTGCAGCGAGAGCTTCTTGCCGGGATGCACGAAGAGCCGTTTGACCTGGAAGCGCTCGCCGTTGAGGATAGAGGTGTAGCCGCCCCAGGGACGCAGCGAGGTCGGGTGGTTTTCCGTCAGGTGCACCGTCTGCTTCTTTGCAGCGAGCGTCTTGACCAGATTGCCGACCTCCTGGCTTTCGTCGAGGCGTCCAACATAGACGGCGTCTTCGCTGGCGATCACGGCGACGCCGTCCATCCCCTGGACCGCCAGATGGGCGTGGCGCGACATCACCAGCGAATTGCGGGTGTTGACGAGGGTGGCGTTGCCGGCGACGACATTGCCGTCTGCATCGGGATTGCCGAGCTTCCAGATCGCATCCCAGCTGCCGAGGTCCGACCAGGTGATGGGAGAGGGTACGACCGCGACGTTCGGCGTTTTTTCCATGACCGCATAGTCGATCGATATGCTGGGGCTCTTGGCGAACCCGGCTGCATTGAGACGGACGAAGTCGAGGTCGGTCGTCGCCTCGGTGACCGCTTCCTCTGCGGCGGCCAGAACGTCCGGTGCGTACTCCCGCAGTTCGGCGAGCATCTGGCCGGCCGTGCACATGAACATGCCGGAATTCCAGAAGTGACCGCCTGCCTCCAGCATCGCGTTTGCGTTTTCGAGTTTCGGCTTTTCAACGAAGCGCTTCACCGTATGGGCGCCGCCGGGCAATGCCTTGCCCATCTCGATGTAGCCGTAGCCGGTTGCGGGTTCGGTGGGCGTGATGCCGAAGGTGACGATCTTGCCCTGGCGTGCCGCCTCCGCTGCTGTGTCGACGCAGCGCGTGTAGGTCTCGTCGGCAAGGATTTCGTGGTCGGACGGCAGGATCTGCATCACCGCGTGATCGCCGAAGTCGCGAGCGATAATGACGGCTGCGACCGCGATGGCCGCCGCCGTGTTGCGCGCCTCCGGTTCGAGGACGATACCGGAGAGCGGCACGCCGAGCTCGCGGGCCTGTTCGGCGACGAGGAAGCGAAATTCGTCATTGGTGATGACCAAGGGCGGCTCATAGGTCTGCGTGCCGGCGACACGGTCCAGCGTTCCCTGGAACAAGGTCTTGTCGCCGATCAGCCGTATGAACTGCTTTGCGGCGGCGGCCCGGGACAACGGCCAGAGGCGGGTTCCCTTGCCACCGGCCATCACGACGGGAACGATCTTGTGGGTCATTGCTGCATTGCCTTTCGGTTGGGCGGACGTCGAACGTTTCTGCTGGACAGGCTCTTTGTCACCGGGCTGCAGGTCTGAACTCGCGCTTGCGGCGGGACCTTGCATGCCGATCCGGCGACCTCCGGTTTGTTGCATTTTTTCCCGGCCTGTCCAAGTCCGGGGGAGGCGGGAGAGCTATACATCCAAAAGGTGAACGGTTCTTTTGCGCTTTCTTTCGAACCCGGCTTGATCCTTGCCGGCGGCTGGGGAAAGGTCTTGGCGACCGGGTTTGTTCCGTCCTGCTGTGGCGGGCGGGATGCCCTCGATGCAGAGGAGCGGAAGATGAGAGCGATGGTGCTTCA
>DATGWU010000683.1:0-3271 GCA_035299345.1 Rhizobium sp. | reverse complement strand
GCGACCGCGAAACTCACCGCCGACGATCCGCACCGCGCCTTACCTCCGGCCCTTCGACGGACCCCGGCCACCACCGGAAGGCTTGCCCCCGAAAGGCTTTCCGCCACCCGGACGGCCGCCCCGCGGCTTGTCGCTTCCCCCGGCAGGCTTGCCGCCACCGGTCTTCCCGCCGAAGCTCTTGCCACCGAAGCTCTTGCCGCCCTTGCGCTCGGGCTTGCCGGAGAACGGCCGGTCGCCGGAAGGCTTTTCGCCGCTGCGCGGACGATCGCCGTAGGGCCTGTCGCCACGAGGCCGGTCGCTGCGGTCACGTTCCTCCTGCGGACGATCGCGGCGGGGCCGATCCTCGAAAGACCTGCCCTCGGAGGAACGTCCTTCGCGTGGACGATCGCCGCGGTCCGGCCGGCCACCGGCGCCACGCCTGCCGCCGAAACCCTCGTCCTCGTCCTTGCGGCGCGGCGGCGCCTCGGCGCGAATCCATTCGCCTTCCTCGTCACGGGCCTTGCTGATCGTCACGCGCGAGCGGGCGTCCGGCTGGCCGAAAGCGGGCTTTCCGCCCCGCGGAGCTTCCTCGAAACGCGGGCGGCCGCCGGGCTTGCCGGCCCCGGAAGCGGCCTTGCGGGCAGCGGCCTTTTCACCGAGCGGACGCGCACCCGGCGCCATCCACACATTGGCGGTGCGGCTCTGTCCCATCGGCTTGCGCTTCGGGCGGTCGGCAAAGTCGCCGTCCTCCCGCCTGTCGCCGCGTGCGCCCTTGGGCGCCGGGCCGGAGCGGCGGGTATCGAGCCTGTCAAGCGCACGTTCGCGGCGGTCTTCTGGCTTTTCACGCTTGCCACGCTGCGGCTTTTCGGAGGGTTTCTCGGCCACCGCCTCGCCCTCGTCCTCGTCACGGTCGCGAGAATAGATCGGGGCGTCGAAATTGGCCTTGGCGTCCTCGATGAGGCGCGGCCCGAGCTGGTCGCGCAGCATCCGGCCGCGGACTTCCTGGACCTGGCCTTCCGGCAGGTCACCGAGCTGGAACGGGCCGTAAGAGATGCGGATCAGGCGGTTGACCTCGAGGCCGAGTGCGCCGAGCACGTTCTTGATCTCGCGGTTTTTGCCTTCGCGCAGGCCCATGGTGAGCCAGACATTGTGGCCTTGCTTGCGGTCGAGGGTGGCGTCGATCGCGCCGTAAAGCACGCCTTCGACGGCGATGCCTTCTTTCAGCTTGTCGAGACGGTCCTGATCGATGTCGCCATGGGCGCGGACGCGGTACCGGCGCAGCCAGCCGGTGGTCGGCAGTTCGAGCACGCGGGCGAGGCCGCCGTCATTGGTGAGCAGCAGCAGGCCTTCCGTGTTGATGTCGAGGCGGCCGATGGACATGACGCGCGGCAGGTCGTCCGGCAGGTTCTCGAACACCGTCGGGCGGCCCTCCGGATCGGAATTGGTGGTCACCAGCCCCGCCGGCTTATGGTAAAGCCAGAGACGGGTACGCTCGATGCCGCGGATCGGCAGGCCGTCGACCTCGATCTGGTCGGCAAAGGTCGCGTTGACGACCGGCGTGTCGAGCACCTTGCCGTTGAGGCTGACGCGGCCTTCCATGATCATGCGCTCAACGTCGCGGCGCGAGGCGACGCCCGCGCGGGCGAGAAGCTTGGAAATGCGTTCGGGAACGACCGCTTCGGCAGCTGCGGCGGTCACGACGGGTGCCGGCTTGTTGGCCTTGGCCGGCGCTTTCGGCCCCGCCTTCTCGGCGGATTTCGGCGCCCCCTTCTCTGCGGAGCGGGCGAATTTGCGGGGCGACGGCTTTGCGCCGCGTTCGGACGATTTGGCGCCGGGACGCTTAGGCTTGTCTTTGGATGTCATTTGTTGTTTGCCTGTGGTTTGGCCGTGTCCTATCAGGTCGCGGGGCCTTGGTTAAGAGGAAATGTCACATGCCGCCGGCGAATCGTTTCATGGAGCTTGCGCTGGCGGAAGCTGAAGCGGCCGGGAAACGCGGCGAAGTGCCCATCGGTGCCGTCGTCGTGCTCGACGGCGAGGTGGTCGCGAGCGCCGGGAACCGCACCCGCGAACTGCACGACGTGACGGCGCACGCGGAGATCGCCGCGATCCGGCTCGCCGCGGAGCGCGTCGGCGACGAGCGGCTCTCCGGCGCCGATCTCTATGTCACGCTGGAACCCTGCACCATGTGCGCGGCCGCAATCTCCTTCGCCCGCATCCGCCGCCTCTACTACGGCGCCGAGGACCCGAAGGGCGGCGGCGTCGACAACGGCGTGCGTTTCTATGCACAGCCGACCTGCCATCACGCGCCGGAGGTCTATTCCGGCATCGGCGAGCGGCCGGCCGCAGAGATTCTCAAGGCCTTTTTCCGGGAACGGCGCGAGGAGCTCTGAACGGCACCCCTCAGGCGACGATCGTTCCCGCCTCCTCGCCATCGATGACGATGCGGTTGCGGCCGGCTTTCTTGGCCCGGTAGAGGTCTTCGTCGGCGTGCCGGAAGAGTTCCGTCGGATCGAAACGCCCGGAGGAACACCGTGCGCCGATGCTGACGGACAGCGGCACGCGCGCGCCCTCGACGAGGACCTTGCTGCCGGCTACGGCGCTGCGGAGTGCCTCGGCGACGGCAAGCGCCCTCGCCCGGTCGGCCCCATCGAGGAACAGCACGAATTCCTCGCCGCCGATCCGGCCCCAGAAGTCGCGGGAGCCGAGTGCGGCGGCGATCGTCCTGCCGATCACCCGCAATGCCTCGTCGCCGACGAGATGGCCGAACGTGTCGTTGATCTTCTTGAAATGATCGGCGTCGGCGATCAGCAGCGCGGACGACTGCGGCCCGGATGCCGCGGCGTCGAGGGCGGCGAAGAAGCTTTCGCGGTTCAATCCGCCGGTGAGGGAATCGATCCGCGATCGCTGCTTCAGGTCCTCATGCAGGGCGGAGAGTTCCGCATGCATGTCCTCCAGTTCGACATGCATGCGCGCGATCTCGTCGCGCTGGCGCTCGATCGTCTCCTTCTGGTGGAACTGCCAGGCACTGCCCGGCGCGGCGATGACGAGCGGGCACAGGACGCTCATCCAGAAACCGGGTCCGTCGGGATGGCCGCCGAGCATCGGCACGAGCAGCAGCACGATCGAAACCGAGGCCGCGACGGACAGTGCCGTCACGACAGCCGCCTTGGTCGCCGTCTGCCTGCTGATTCCGAACATGGCCGGACACTATGATCGGTCCGGTTAACGGGTTGTGACGTCCGGAATGCAAAATCCCGGACAGGTGCAGGTCAGCCGGCTGCGAAGTCCCTGA
>DATGWU010000682.1:0-5781 GCA_035299345.1 Rhizobium sp. | reverse complement strand
CCTGGTCGTCAGGCGAGCATAGCGGTCGAGGTAGTGGTGAGACAGCGACCTGTGAACCGGATCGAGGGACGTCATCACACCGGCCGTCCGGGACATGGCGTCTCCGACCTCGGCGCGCTCCCGAGTCGACGCCGCAAGCTCGTTTTCGGCCATCTTCTCGATGTGGCGCTGAACAGCCACCAAGCGTTTCAGCTTCTTCGACTTTTGGTCATCCGGCATGTCGTTCCTCCTACATGCGCTCGAAGATCGGGAGGAAGAACTGCGCGAACTGGTCCAACATCGCGGCGATGCCGAAGTAGAGCAACAGCAGGCCGCCGAACAGGGCATAGGGCGTCGAAATGAAGTAGACCGGGATCTGCGGAGCAAGCTTGTTCACCAGTCCCACGACGACGTTGAAGAGCAGGCCGAACAGCAGGAAGGGGCTTGCAAGCCGCAGAACGATCATCATTGAGCTACTCAGGGTGTCGGCGAGGCTGATCAGCATCTGCTGGGTGTCGATCAGACGCCCAACCGGCAGGGTAGCGTAGGACTCTGCGAGAGCCTTGATGACGACATGGTGGAAATCGAGCACGAAGAGTACGAGCAGCGCTCCCGTCGTCAGCATGCTCGTCAGTTGGTTTTCCGGCACATCCTCCAGAGGATCCGGACTCGGGTGTCCGCTGAAGGAAATGAACATGCCGACAGCCGTTCCCGCGAATTGCATTGCAATCGTGTAGAAATGCGCGATCAGCCCGAACATCACGCCGGTGAGCATTTCGGAGGCAATCAGCGTGACATAGGTCACCGGATCGCCCGTTGCTCGCGGGTAAAGATCGTTCCAGAACAGCGGCAGCAGCGCCATCGACATGGCGAGAGCCAGAAAGAGCCTGATCTGGTAAGGCATGCGCGCTGACGAAAAACCCGGCATGGTCATCATGCAGCCGCCGATACGGCAGAACGCCAAGAACAGCGCCATGATCGTACCTTGCGGATCTGAAATCATGAAATGGAACCCAGAATCCTGATTTCCGTGCCTTTCGCCAGTTCCACGTGCGAGAGGACCGGCAGCGTGCTGAACAGGCGTTCCGTGATCATCCGCACATAGGAACGTGTTTCAGGGAGCGTGACAAGTACGAAAGGCAGACCCTCGTCCATAAATTCACGGATTACTTTGCCCGCCTCGTTGCTGAATTCCTCGACGTGCCGCGGGTCGATGTCGAACTCGATGACATCGCCCTTCGCGTCGCGCTTGATCGCCTGCTGGAAGATGACGTCCCACTTCGTGCCGAGCCGAACCACACGCAGAACACCGTGGTCGGAAAGATCGCCACAGATCTGCTGGGCCATCCGGATACGGACGTGTTCGACGATCTGCTCGGTCTTGCGCAGGTGCGGCGCCAACTCGGCAACCGCTTCGAGGATGAGATGCAGGTTGCGGATCGAAACACGCTCAGCGAGCAGCAGCTTGAGGATGGCCTGCAGGCCCGAATAGGACATGTGCGAGGAGCAGATCTCGTCGGCGAGCTTCTTGTATTCCGGATCGAGCTGTTCGATGAGCATCTTCACGTCCTTGAACGAAAGAAGCATCGGCAGGTTGTTGCGGATAACCTCGCTCACATGGGTGAGCAGGGTGGAGATGTTGTCGATCGGATGGAAGCCTTCGCGCTTAAGGTCTTCTGCGAAATGCTCGAGGACCGAAACAGCCGGCATGCCGAAGGCGGGATCGCGAACCTCGTCCCCGGGGACGCTCGGCTTGCGTCCTTTTCCGGTGATCACCAACACTTCACCGACGCGCAGCGTGCTGTGAGCGACGGTCGTGCCGTGGATGCGGATCTGGTAACACTTGTCTGGAATGCCGATGTCTTCGGTAACCTTGATCTCGGGTACCACGAAGCCGTACTGAGCGGCGAATTTCTTTCGCATTTTGCCGACGCGATAGGCCAGTTCCTGATGGGCTCCCAAGAGTCGTGGCGAAATGTGCTTGCCGAGCGCCAGCTCGATTTCGGTGGTACGCAGCACGTTCTTGACTGTGTTGCGTTCCACCTCCTGTACGTGGGCGGCCTTCTTTTCCTCCTGTTCCCGCAGAACCTTGTTTTCCGCTTCGATCTGCCGCGGGATGAACCAGGCGCCGAAAGCAAGGATGCCGCTCAGCGCAGTGAACGGCAGGAACGGCAGACCGGGCATCAGCGCCAGAACGAGCATCAGCACGGAGGCGACCGACATCGCCTTCGGATAGCCACTGAGCTGGCCGATAACCGCCTGGTCCGTCGAGCCTGGCGTTCCGCCGCGGGAGACGAGAAGACCGGCGGCAAGCGACACGATGAGAGCCGGGATCTGCGAGACGATACCGTCGCCGACCGAGAGCTTGACGAAGACGTCGGCCGCCTGGCCGATTTCCATGCCGTGGCGGAAATAGCCGATGATGATGCCGCCGAAGACATTGATCGCGGTAATGATCAGGCCTGCGACGGCGTCGCCGCGCACGAACTTCGAGGCGCCGTCCATTGCGCCGAAGAAGGAGCTTTCCTGTTCGAGCTCGTGGCGACGGGTCTGGGCTTCCCTGTCGTCGATGATGCCGGCCGACAGATCCGCATCGATCGACATCTGCTTGCCGGGGATTGCATCGAGCGTGAAGCGCGCGCCGACTTCCGCGATGCGGGTGGCGCCCTTGGTGATGACGATGAAATTCACCGTGATCAGGATCAAGAAGACGATCAGGCCGATGACGAAATCACCGGACATCACCAGGCTCGAGAAGCCGGCGATCACGCCGCCTGCTGCACCATGTCCCTCGTGACCGTGAGAGAGGATGACGCGCGTCGTCGCAATATTCAGCGACAGACGGATCATCGTCGAGATGAGAAGAATGGTGGGAAAGGACGAGAAGTCGAGCGGACGTTGGATCCACAGTGCGACCATCAGGATCAGCACGGAGAATGCGATCGAGAAGGCAAGCCCCATGTCAATCAGGAACGGCGGGATCGGAAGGAACAGGATGCAGAGAATGACGACGATGCCGAGCGCGAAGCCGATATCGCGACCACGCGCGGGAACCTTCGGTACGGTTAGAACACTAACTGGGGTGGCCATTCCTGCTCCGTCTCGTCATGAGATCAGCAAAGGCGGCCCGTCGGCGCCTTCTTCACGATCATGTGAGACCGGACACCGACGCCGTCGGCGCGCAATCCGGTCCGGTCGTGAGCCTAGGAGACGAAGCTTGCGCGAGAGTGGCGGTATCGCCGGAGGCGCTGCCGGTCAAAACGTTAAGGCCCCTGCGGGGCTGTTAAGCCTCGGTTAAGATTTGTGGCGTAGCCATAGAGATGGATTACTGCGCGATGTAGGCGCCTTGGAGGCCATGATCTGGCCGTTTCGAAGACGAAAGGCCGCCATGACGCTCTCGACCTACACGAGCTATCTGATCGTCAACAGGGACATGAAAACGTCTCTGTCGAGGGTGGCGAGCGAATCCACGGTCGAGAGAGAAACCGCGTATTACGAAGAGAATATCGGCAAGGTCACAAGCGTCGACGAGTTTCTCGGCGACTATCGCCTGTACTCCTATGCGATGAAGGCCTATGGCCTCGAGGAGATGACCTACGCCAAGGCGTTCATGAGGAAGGTCCTCGAAAGCGACCTCACCGACAGCGCAAGCTTCGCCAACACGCTGACCGACAACCGATACGCCGAATTCGCGGCCGCTTTCAGCTTTTCCGGCGAGACGGCGCAGGCCCAGACATCCGTCCAGAGGGACAACCTGCTTGCGGCCTACGAGGCCTCCTTTTCCGCGGAAGAGGCGGCAATCCAGAAGGAAATCAACTACTACCAGGGCAAGATCGGCGGCATCACCAGCGTCGACCAGCTGATCGGCGACGATCGGCTGCGCTCCTACGTCCTCACCTCCTTCGGGCTGGATCCGACCTATACCTCGAAGAGCTATCTGAAGCAGGTTCTGACCAGCGATCTCACCGACCCGACGAGTGTCGCCAACCAGGCGACCAACGATGCCTGGCGGGATCTCGCGGCCGCATTCAGCTTCAATGCCGACGGCTCCGTCAACGGTAGCGCGCAGACGAGCACCCAGATAGAAGATCTCCGCCTCGGATATGTCTACAACGCATCGACCTATCCCTCCGATCTGCTCTATGCTGCGAACCAGGCCTATTGGGAGAAGCATGTTTCCGCGGTGACGAGCGCCAGCGAACTCGTCGCCGATCCGCGGTTGCTCGAATATGCGAAGACCGCTTTCGGCCTTCGCGACACGATTATGGCTTCGAGCGTGGCGAGTCTCATGTATAATGAGACCTTCGCCGCGACCATGCAGAACACCGAGCTTCTCGGCTACTTCAACTTTCAGGGTGACGGTACGCTCGCCGCTGGCGACAGCGTGATGACGGCGGACCAGATCACTGCCGTCTCGAAATTCTACAAGACCGCGTTCCAGGAGAACCAGCAGGCCGCCGTCGACCTCGCCGTGACGAGCTACGAGACGCGCATCGCGGCCGTGAAGAGCATCGACGACTTCCTCACCACCAACGACAAGTATTACCAGAACGACGGCGTTTCCGGCAACGACGACACCTACGACGCCGTGACGGAGATGTGGAACGTGGCCCTCAGGGCCTACGGGATCGATCCCGCCGAGGTATCGAAAACCGAGCTCAGGAAGATCCTGTCGAGCGACCTCGCCGACAAAAGCAGCTACGCCAACCAGCTTGACGACGAGCGCTTCGTAAACCTGGTGAAGGCCTTCAATTTCAACGCGGAGGGGCAAACCGAGACGCCGCTTTTGCCGCAGACGCAGAACGTGATCAGCGACTATTCGGCCGCCTATACGCAACAGAAGACGCGATTCCTCTCCGGCACCGCGAAGACGACCGCGACAGAGGCAGCGAGCAAGGAGATCGTTTACTACAAGACGCAGATGGAGACGATCACCACCGCCGACGCGTTCCTCGCGGACGAGCGGCTCGTGTCCTTCGTGCTTGAGGCCAAGGGGATCGATCCGGAGAGCGTCACCACGGACGAACTGCGCAAGATGTTCGAGTCCGATCTCGAGGACCCGCAGAGCTACGTGAACACGCTCTCCGACAATACCTTCGCGGAGATCGTCGCCTCGTTCAACTTCGGCAGCGACGGCAACCTGTCCGGCGACCCGGTCGGCACTGTCCAGCAGCGCGGCGACACGCTCGCGACGGTCAACAGGTATCTGCGCCAGACTCTCGAGGAAGAGCAGGGCGATTCTAACGCGGGCGTGCGTCTTGCGCTATACTTCCAGCGGATGGCGCCCGACATCACCAGCGCCTATACGTTCCTCGGCGACAGCGCCCTACTCGAATTCTTCAAGACCGCCTTCGACGTGTCGGACTACTTCTCGAGCCAGGACGTCGCCAAGCAGGCATCGACGGTGCAGAACTTTGTCGAGATCGAAAAACTGCAGGATCCGGACTACGTCGAGAAGCTGGTGAAGCGCTTCACGGCGATGTACGACGTGCAGAGTGGAACGTCCACGTCGAGTGCGCTTTCCATTCTGTCAGGCGTCAACACGATCAGCGCGGACACCCTGCTCGCCGTCGCCCAGCTCTCCTCCCGCTAGGCGCCGTCCCCCGGCATATGACGTGGCCTGGGAGCCTGCGGGCATTGTGCCGGCGTGCCCGCGCCCCTGCTCAACTCCAGTCGATGCAGTAACCGAGGAAGCGTTTGGAATCGACGGGATCGAAGCCGAGCTTTTTGCGGAGTTTCTTTCGCAGCTTGCTGATGTGGCTCTCGACGACGTTCTCTTCGACTTCCTCGTCGAAGATGCCG
>DATGWU010000681.1:0-6299 GCA_035299345.1 Rhizobium sp. | reverse complement strand
GTCTTCCGGGTAGTCCGGCTCGCCGAAGACCGGCAGCGGCAGTTCCTTTGCGGCCGACAGGACTTCGATCTCCTGGGCGTAGAGCTCGATCTCGCCGGTCGGCATGTTCTTGTTGATCGTGTCTTCCGAACGGGCCTTGACGAGGCCGTCGATGCGGATCACCCATTCGCCGCGCACGGTTTCCGCGAGCTTGAAGGCCGGGCTGTCCGGGTCGGCGACGACCTGGGTGATGCCGTAGTGGTCGCGCAGGTCGATGAAGAGCACGCCGCCATGGTCGCGAACGCGATGGACCCAGCCGGAAAGCCGGACGGTGTTGCCGACATCGGACTTGCGGAGAGCGGCACAGGTGTGGCTGCGGTAACGATGCATTTTGCTAAATCCTGGACTTGGGCGCCGGCAAGAAAGGCGAAAAAGCGCCCCGAGCTGCCGAGAGAAAATCGGGCGGAAAAGCGCACGTGCTGTCTGATTTGTCAAGGCTGGAGCAGATACCGTCGCTATTTCGGCTGTAACGGCAGAAGCGGCTGGTCTAGATATGGCATCCTGTCTCGGCAGCGACTCAAAGACGGCACCGACAATCCGCTCAGGCCCTCATGAACGACATCCGCCCCCTCATCCCCCTGCTCATCACCGCCGGCATCCTGATCGGAGGCAACGGCCTGCAGGGGACGTTCATCTCGCTCAGGGCGCTCCAGGAGGGCTTTTCGACCTCCACCATCGGCGTGATCGGCACCGGCTACAATATCGGCTTCGCCATCGGCTGCATCTACGTCACCCGCATCATCCGGGCGATCGGCCATATCCGCACGTTTTCCGCACTCGCGGCGATCGCCTCCGCCGCCTCGATCTCGATGCTGCTCGCGATCCATCCGGCCTCGTGGTTCGCGATGCGGCTCCTGCAGGGGCTCTGCTTCGCCGGCCTCTTCGCCGTGGTGGAAAGCTGGCTCAACGCCCGCGTCACCAATGCCACCCGCGCCCGCACGCTTTCCGTCTACCGCTTCGTCGACCTCGGCTCGGTGACGTTCGCGCAATACCTGATCCCGGCCGTCGGCATCAGCGGCTTCGAGCTCTTCGCGATCGTCTCGATGGCGCTCACGCTTTCGCTCGTGCCGATCTCGTTTGCCGACCGTTCGAGCCCGGCGGCACCGGAGGCGGTGCGCTTCGACCTGAAACTGCTCTGGAAGGTCTCGCCGCTCGCGACCATCGGCTGCATCGTCGTCGGGCTAACCAACTCGACCTTCCGCTCGCTCGGGCCGGTCTATGCCGACGGCATCGGCTTTTCCGTGACGTCGATCGCCACCTTCATGAGCCTCGGCATCTTCGCGGGCGTCGTGCTGCAATACCCGCTCGGTCACTATTCCGACAAGCTCGACCGGCGACGGATCATCCTGATCGCCACCTTCGGTGCCTTCGCCGCAGGGCTCTTCATCACCTTCGTTGCCGGAACGAGCGAACTGCTGAACTATGTCGGCATCTTCATCTTCGGCGCCTTCGCGATGCCGCTCTATTCACTGTGCTCGGCGCACGCCAACGACCACGCCGCCCCCGGCCAGCACGCGCTCATCTCCGCCGGCACCCTGTTCTTCTGGTCGGCCGGCGCCGTGGTCGGGCCGCTCTTCGCATCCTTCATGCTCGACTACTTCGGGCCGCAGGCGCTGTTCATCTATACGACTGTCGTGCTCGGTATCTTCATCGTCTACACGCTGCTCAGGATGAGCGTCCGCGAAGGCGTGCCGGCCACCGCGCGGCGGCCGCGCTTTCGCAACCTCCTGCGCACCTCGACCTTCTTCAGCAAGCTTGCGGCGCCGCCGTCGGAAAAACAGGACTGACTGCGGCAGTCTGGCGACCCCAGCCATATTGATGAATTTTGCTCTCAACTTTAAAAGAGAGACATCTTCATCTGCATGGTGTCCCGAATGCTCCCGCTCACCCGCCGCAATCTCCTCAAGGCCGCCGCCGTCGGCGGTGCTTATGCCTCGGGCATCGCGCTTGCACCCGGAATCACCCGCGCACTCGCCGGTGCGACGGCCGACTCGCTGCTCCTCGAAGCCTACGAACTGAAGGCGACGATCGACGGCAAGGCGCCGAGCAAGGGCGTGATGAGCTACCGGACGTCCGCCTCGCCGGCGGACATGGCGCCGCCGGTCATCAGGGCGCGGCGCGGCGAGCCGTTCTCCGTGCGGTTCGAGAACCTTCTCCAGGAGCCGACGACCGTGCACTGGCACGGCCTGCGGATCGCAAACGCCATGGACGGTGTTCCTTTCCTGACGCAGCCCTACGTCTATCCCGGCGACGGCTTCGATTACACCTTCATGCCGCCGGATGCCGGCACCTTCTGGTATCATCCCCACTGCAACACGCTGACCCAGATCGGTCGCGGGCTCGCCGGCATGCTCGTCGTCGAGGACCCGAATGACCCGGTTTTCGACGGCGAGATCGCGCTCAACCTGCGCGACTGGCGGCTCGGCGGCAATTCGCAGTTCATCGAACAGTTCAAGGCGCGCGACGCCGCCAAGGCCGGCACCTTCGGCACGGTGCGCACCGCCAACTGGCAGGTGGAGCCGAGCTACGACGCGCCGGCCGGCGGTCTCGTCCGGCTTCGTCTCCTCGCCTCCGACGTGACGCGCATCTTCAACCTGAAACTCACTGGCGGCGATGCGGTGATCGTCGCGATCGATGGTCAGCCGGTGCCTTCGATCATGCCGCTCGACATGGCGGTGATCTCGCCCGGCCAGCGGCTCGATCTCGTCCTGCGCATGCCCGACGACGAAGGGGCGATTGTCACGATCGAGGATGTCCGGCCATCGACGCCGAAGACCGTGGCAAGGCTCAGGGCCGTCGGCACCTCACTCAAGCGGAACCTCGGCGACGTGCCGCCGCTTGCCGCCAATCCGCAGGCAGAGCCCGACCTGTCAGCGGCGACCGAGGTGCCGCTGATCCTCAGCGCCACCGCCGAGCAGGCGGCGAAGGATTCCATCTGCGGTTCGCTCGGCTATTCCTTCTGGGCGATCAACAAGGTCCCCTATCCCGGCGACAGCGCCGATCCGATGGCGCCGCTTGCGGAAATGAAGCTCGGGAAGACCTATGTCTTCAATCTCGAGAACGTCACGCCACACGCCCACCCGATCCACCTGCACGGGATGAACTTCAAGGTGATCTCCTCGTCGACGCGGAAGGTTCAGCCGCTCGTCTCCGACACCTACCTCGTTTTGCCCGACGAGAAGGTGCAGCTCGCCGTCGTTGCCGACAATCCGGGCGACTGGGTGCTCCACTGCCACATCATCGAGCACCAGAAGACGGGTATGACGAGTTTCGTGCGGGTGGTATAGCGGGTCTTCCCGCGCCGCCCGACCGGAGATGTTCCATGCCGTCGCTCACCGACACCCTGCGCGTCCACGAACCCTATCCCGGCCTCTTCGCCTATTACGACGGCCGGATCGAAGGCGTGCGCCTCTGGTCGAAGGAGCGCAACTGGGTCGATGACGGGGCCTATTCCCTCGGTGTCGCCAGTTTCTCGATCGTTTCCGGACGGGAGGCGATCGTCTACGACACCCACATCTCGCTCGACCACGCCCGCGCGATCCGCGCACATCTCCTGGGCCTCGGCGTCGAGACGATCCGCGTCGTGCTCAGCCACTGGCATACCGACCATATCGCCGGCAATGCGGCCTTTTCCGATTGCGAGATCATCGCCAACCGATTGACGCATGAGGCGATGGTGGCAAACCGGGAAGCGCTCGCCGCGAAGACCCCGCCGATTTCGCCGCTCATTCTTCCGACGCGCCTTTTCGAGGACGAGCTGGTACTCGACCTTGCGGGGCTCGAACTTCGGCTGATGCGCTTCGACATCCACAGCGCCGATGGCACCGTGATCCTCGTCCCCGCGCTCGGCGTGCTGCTTGCCGGCGACACGCTGGAGGACACCATTACCTACATCTCGGAACCCGAGCACACGCGCACCCACATCGCCGAGCTCGACCGGCTGGCGGCCCTGCCCTTCCGCCGCATCCTGCCGAACCACGGCGCCGAGGCGGTGATCGCCGCCGGCGGTTACGAGGCGAGCCTCATCTCGGCGACCAAAGGCTATCTCGAACGATTGCTTTCCCGCCTCGACGACCCGGCGATCGATAGCGAACCGCTCTCCGCCTTCGTCGCGCCCGAGATCGACAAGGGCTGGATCGGCTATTTCGCTCCTTACGAAGAAGTGCACCGAGAGAACATCGCTGCCCTGCGCGAGGCTGGCCGCTGACCCTCTTCTGTCGCTTTGCCGCGTCACTTCGCCCGGAAATGCCCCCGCGGCGGCCGTAACCGGCCGTTCATATTGACATCGGGGGGCGAACGCGGAAGGAAGGTGGATCGCAAATTCCATCAAGACCGAGACGACATGATCGAAACGACCGCTGCCCTCGAGGAAGCCTGCAAACAGCTCGCCAAGTCCGACTTCATCACCATCGACACCGAATTCCTGCGTGAATCCACGTTCTGGCCGGAACTCTGTCTGATCCAGATGGCGAGCCCGGACCTCGAGGTGATCGTCGATCCGCTCGCCAAGGGCATCGATCTCGCTCCCTTCTTCGCGCTGATGGCGGACAGCTCCGTCGTCAAGGTGTTCCACGCCGCCCGTCAGGACATCGAGATCATCTTCCACCTCGGCAACCTGATCCCGCATCCGATCTTCGACACGCAGGTTGCGGCGATGGTCTGCGGCTTCGGGGATTCGGTCTCCTACGACCAGCTCGTGCAGAAGGTGAAGAACGTCCACATCGACAAGACCTCGCGCTTCACCGACTGGAGCCGCCGGCCGCTCTCCGACAAGCAGCTCGAATACGCGCTTGCCGACGTCACCCACCTGCGCGACGTCTACCTGAAGCTCAAGGAAGAGCTGGAGCGCGAGGGACGCGCCGACTGGCTGACCGAGGAGATGAACATCCTCGAGTCGCGCGAGACCTACGACCTGCACCCGGACGACGCATGGCAGCGGCTTAAGATGCGGCTCCGCAAGCCGCAGGAACTCGCCGTGATCAAGTATGTCGCCGCCTGGCGCGAGCGCGAGGCTCGGAACCGCAACGTCCCACGCTCCCGCGTGCTGAAGGACGACGCGATCTACGAGATCGCCCAGCAGCAGCCGAAGGATGTCGAGGCGCTCGGCCGCTTGCGCACCATCCCGAAGGGCTGGGAGCGCTCGAATGCGGGTGCTGCCATCATCGAAGCGGTCAACGAGGCGCTCGCCCTGCCGAAGACGGAGATGCCGCATCTGCATCGCCACGTCCAGGCGCCCGACGGGGCCGCCGCCTCGGTCGAGCTTCTCAAGGTGCTCCTGCGGCTCACCTCGGAAAAGCACGGCGTCGCGGCCAAGGTCATCGCCAATACCGAGGATCTGGAAAGGATCGCCGCCGAGGGAGAGAAGGCCGATGTCGGGGCGATGCACGGCTGGCGACGCGAACTCTTCGGCGACCTCGCCCTGAAGCTCATCTCCGGCGGCGTCGGCCTGCGCTTCGTCGACAAGCGTGTCGAAGCCGTGGAGTTCTGAGGCTGAACTGGCGCTGAAGACACCATGGAACTCCCCGCCGCCCTGCGCCGCGCCGTCGACGAAGCCCTTGAGGGCGAACCGCTCGACCGCCTGACCCGCGCCAGCCAGACGCTCTCCGACCGCTACCGCCGCGAAGTGCGCGACGGGCGTTTCCATATCGACGGGACGCTCGCCGCCAAGGCCTATCTCGCCACCCGCCTGCCGGCGACGTTTGCCGCCGTGCGCGCCGCGCTCGACATGGTGGCCGAGGCCTCGCCCACCTTCGCGCCGCAGACGTTGCTCGATGTCGGCGCCGGCCCCGGCACGGTCCTTTGGGCGGCCGCCGATTGCTGGCCGGCACTCCGTCAGGCGACGATCGTCGAGGCGAGCGCAGCGATCCGCTCCGTCGGCGAGGCACTCGCCAGATCGTCGACGGTCGCCTCGACGTGGCTTGCCGGTGACGTAACGGGCGCGCTTCCCGTTAAGGCTCCCGCCGACCTCGTAACGCTCGCCTATGTGCTCGACGAAATTGCCGAGACGGCCATCGCCGCGGTGACGGAGAAGCTCTGGGCGCTCACGGGACAGACGATCGTGATCGTCGAGCCCGGCACGCCCGCCGGCTGGCGGCGTATCCAGATCGCCCGCGACGCGCTGATCAGGGCCGGCGCCCATGTGGTCGCGCCATGCCCGCACGCCGCACCGTGCGCCATCAGCGGAAGCGACTGGTGCCACTTTTCCCGCCGCGTGGCGCGCTCGCGTCTTCACCGCCTCGCCAAGCAGGCGGATGTGCCCT
>DATGWU010000680.1:0-8745 GCA_035299345.1 Rhizobium sp. | reverse complement strand
AGAACGGTGATCTCGTGGTTCAGGACGGTGCCGTCACTCATTACCGGTGGGGCAAGGCACTGCGCCTCGATCCGCCGCAAGACAGGGCGATGACCCGCCGCCTCGCCGACTATTTCGAAAGCCGCTACGGGCTCGGTCTCGACTGGTTCACGTTTCCGGAGACGGCGATCGCTCGCGCCGACGCCTTTGCGGAGGTCCCATGCAACAGCTGATCCGCAATGGCGTCGTCATCGACGACACGTTTGCCGAAGCCTTCGGTATGCGGGCGACCGCAATCATCATCACCGCTCCCACTCTCAAGTGGGCACGTCAGGCCGCGATCACCATGACCGGCTTTGCCACCTCCGTCATCGGCTGCGGGTGCGAGGCGGGCATCGACATGGATGTTCCCGAAACCGAGACGCCGGACGGTCGTCCCGGCTGTCGGGTCATGCTGTTCGCGATGGGGACGGACGAGCTGCAAAAACAGCTGAAAACGCGTCTGGGACAGTGCGTGCTGACCTCGCCCGGCAGTGCCTGCTTTGCCGGTCTGGAGGGCAGTGCGCCGCTCGATCTCGGTTCGGCGCTCCGCTACTTCGGCGACGGCTGGCAGATATCCAAGAAATTCGGCGGCAGGCACTACTGGCGTGTCCCCGTGATGGACGGAGAGTTCCTCTGCGAGGCGACGACGGGCCTGACCAAGCAGGCGGTGGGCGGGGGCAACATGCTGCTTCTCGCCGCGGACTGGGCAAAGGCTCTGAGGGCCGCGGAGACCGCCGTTGCCGCCATCGAGAAGGTCCCCGGGGTCATCATGCCCTTCCCGGGCGGGATCGTGCGGTCCGGTTCGAAGGTCGGCGGCAAGTACAAGGGGATGATGGCGTCGACCAACGATGCCTTTGCGCCGACCCTCAAGGGAGCCGTGAAGACGGCGCTCGATGCGGGCACCAATGCAGTGCTGGAGATCGTGATCGACGGCGAGACCAGCGATGCCGTCGCGGACGCGATGCGTGCCGGCCTCAAGGCCGTCGTCAAGCTCGGGCCGAAACAGGGCGCCCTCAGGATCAGCGCCGGCAACTACGGCGGCAAACTCGGCAAGTTCCATTACCACCTCAAGGAGCTGCTGCCATGAAGCCGCTGACCTTCACGCTCCTCGCTGAACCCGAAGAGAGGCTCGATCTGTCGGCGCTCGTCCCGGACCGCCTCTCAGGTTTGCCGGTATCGGATATCGCGGCCTTGCCGGTCGGAACGACGCGGACCGGCCTCAAGGTCGGCGGCCTCTTCAGGATAGCGGGCAAGGACACGTCATCCATCGTCTTTGCCGGAGGATCGCGGCGCTTCGATCAGGTCGGCGCGGGCATGACATCCGGCAGCATCCGCGTCGTCGGGGATGTCGGCTTCAGGGCGGGCCGGGCAATGGGCGGCGGTATGCTGGTGATCGAGGGCAGCGCGGGCGAGGAACTCGGTTCCGGTCTCTCAGGCGGCCGTATTGAGGTGACCGGCAATGCCGGGGATCGCCTCGGAGCTCCGCTGGCAGGTGAACTGCAGGGCGTCAGCGGGGGGACGATCGTCGTGCGTGGCAAGGCCGGGCATCGCGCAGGCGAGAGGATGCGGCGCGGACTGATCGCGGTGTTCAAGGGATGCGGTGATCACCTCGGGCTCGGCATGATCGCCGGAACGATCGTGGTAACCGGACGGGTAGGTGCCATGCCCGGCTATCTGATGAAGAGGGGTTCGCTTCTCCTCGACCGGCGACCGGAAGCGCTCTCGCCGACATTCGTCGATTGCGGCAATGCGGATATCGCCTTCGCCGGCCTGTTCGACCGCTTCCTGATCGCGGAGAAGATCCTCGACAAGCCGTTGCTGGGAACCGCGCCGACCCGCATCTGCGGCGACAATGCCGTGTTCGGCAAGGGCGAGATCCTGTTTCGCAACCGACGATGAGCTTTCGATATCCGAACCTCTTGCTTGACTTGCCGCGTCGTTCGATCAATGGCCTTTGATCGCCGTGATCCGTCACGGCGGCAATCCGAGGAATTCGAACCGGCGCGGAAGACCACTGTGGCAAGAACGGCAAAAGGCGGAACAGGCAGCCGGGTGACGATCACCCGTGCGCTGTCGAAGCTCGGCTACTGCTCCCGCACGCAGGCGGAGAGGCTGCTGGCAGAGGGGCGGATTTCGGTCGGCGGCAAAGCCGTCACCGATTTCGAGACCTGGGTGGACATTCGGTTAGATCGCATCGAAGTCGACGGCCGACCCGTTGCCGCGGAAGAGAAGACCTATGTGATGCTGAACAAGCCGCGCGGCCTGGTCACCACAAGAGACGACCCGGAGCGCAGGGAGACGGTCTATTCCTGCCTCAAGGATGCGGGATTCGGCTTTCTTTCACCGGTCGGGCGGCTCGACAAGGCGAGCGAAGGTTTGCTGCTCTTCACCAACGACACGGTTTTCGCCCAGCGCCTTCTGGACCCCGCGACCCACGTGGCGAAGATCTATCACGTGCAGGTCGGCGGGCGCCTCGACGACCGTCAGGCCAAACAGCTGGAGAGTGGTGTGCCGGTGGAAGGCGAAACATGGCGCGCGGCGTCTGTCCGGATCATTCGACAGGGGGAAAAGAATACCTGGCTCGAGGTGAGGCTCGAGGAAGGGCGTAATCGTCAGATACGCCGGATGCTGGAGGCGATCGGCGTCGAGTGCCTGCGCCTCGTCCGTGTGGCGATTGGTGACGTCGAGCTTGGCGACCTGCCGAAAGGCGACGTCCGTCGCCTGACGAACAGCGAGATCGCGATCCTGCGCAAGGCGACAGGGTTTGGCGGTCGATAGGGGAGTGTCACGACGCCTTACAGTCGCCTCGACGACCTTTTCGGTGTGAGTGACCTTCGATCGTGGTCTGCACACAAAAGGGGCAAGCGGGTCTCTGACGCATCCTTTGCTCCGGGAAGCCATGCATTCGGCACGACGCACCAAAAAAGGTCGTACTCTCATCGATTTGTCCCGGATTCAGAAATCTTCGATTTAAATCAGCCGCTTCCGTCGCGCCGCGGCGGCGATCCTGGCCTTCATATGCGCGGATTGGCTAATTTCAGTTCTTCCTTTCACAGCGTATTTCGAAATCGATGAAGGGGGTGCTGGATTGCGAGCCGGTAGTCCCCATCTCATGCTGCGGCGAAACTCTTCGGACTGTTTGGACAGGAATGAATACAGTCATTGTTTTAGACAGGCATGCGCTCGCGCAATTTCGAGCTGATCATCCCTGGTTGCACCTCTCGGACGACGTTATCGAAGTTTCCCTCTATCTGGACGACAACGGGGCTCCTCTGCGCCTTGCCGGGAAGCGGCTGCAGGATGATCTCCTCGAGGAGGTCGATTGCGATTGCTTGCCGGCTGCGACCGCCTTTGCGATCGTGCGTTGCGCGCCCGCGCTCGGAACGGCCAGGGCATGGATGCCTGCCGGCGAGCAGGATGTCTGGCGGATTCTGCAGATACTGATCGATACGCCGTTCGAAGCCGCGCCCGCGACCGGTGCGAACAGCGTCCGGTACGACCTGCTCGACGAGGGCTACCGGATCGCCCGGCAGTTGACGCTCGAGGTCCTGAATTCTCGCGCCATAAAGACGGAGGAGCCAACGGAACGTCTGCGTTTGTGTCGCGCCGCCGGCTCTGTGCCGAGGACATTGGCTGATGTTCGGGAATCGAGCAGACCTGTTTTTCTGGAGGCGGATACCTGGAGGATGGTGGCGGTTCTCCGGGACGAGTTTCTGCTCGCCGGCGGTAATAGCCATCTAACCGCGGTCTCGGTTGTGGAAAATGGAAAGCCGGGCATTCCCGCGGGCTTGCAGAAGGTGATCGATGAGGCGCTCTTCGAAACCGCGCCCGTGGCCTTTTCGGTATCCACGACCGGGTATCAGAGCTCTCGCTTCGTGAGCGTAAATCAGTCCTACCTGAACCTGACGGGACGCTCGTGGGCGGACCTCAACGGTTGCGAGATGCTGGCAAGCGGCGTCGCCGTCGACAGCCCCGGACGCAAACGCCGTCTCGAACTGCTCGAGCAGCAGGGCGGCTACAATTCCGAGACCGCCGAGATCTGGGGAGCTGACGGCAAGATGCTCCCCGTCCTGATCTCGGGCAAACGCTTGCGGGTTGCCGGCGAAGCCTACGATCTCGAAGCCATTTGCGCTCTCCGTCGGAATGCGCCCGTGCCGGTCGGCTCCGGTAATGTCGTGCGCCTGCTGCAGCCAGCCGGCTGATCGCGCCGGAGAAGGTTCTAGGTGGCGGGATTATCCGGAAACTTCCGACTGAGGAAGGACGATCCCGCGAGGCCGAATCGCCAGGGCCGGTCGACCGCCTTCGTGATGCCTATTCGCCTGCCGACCGCGACCGGAAGGTCCATCGCTGGCAGAGCAAAGCCGAACGGCGGGGAAAGCAGGGGCAACCCGTCGTGTGCCCGGGTGACCGCCAATGCCTCGGTCAGGCGGCCCGGCCCCGAACAAAGCGTCTTCCGGTCCGTGCGATTGCGCCGGCTCTGCATCTTTTCGAGTTCCCAGGCCGGTTCGATCGCGCGGACGAGAACGGCGCTCGCCGTGCGGCAGACCACGTTCAGGCACCAGTGGATTCCATAGGATCGATAGACATAGACGTGACCGGCTGGGCCGAACATCGAACGGTTGCGCGGGGTCTGTCCACCGAAACTGTGCGATGCCGGATCGTCCCCTTCATAGGCCTCCGTTTCCACGATGATGCCGCCGACGCCCTCCAGCGTGATCGCCGCCCCGATGAGATCCCGTGCGACATCGACCGCGCTGCGGTCGAAGAAGCCGTCGAGGGCACCTCCACGCAGCGGTGGCAACGGATCAGAAGTCGGGGAAGATATCTCTGACATAGCGCCTGACGATCGTGAGGCTTCTGTCCGGTTCAATGCGGTAGACCTCGATGACGGTCCGGCCGAACCGGTCCTGGAAGCGGTGTTCGAACGTGCTGCCAACGGGGGCCTTGGTCAGCTTGGTACGGGGTTGTCCACCATAGGTGATGCTACCCGGGACGGGCTCCAGTCGTGGGCCGCCGAGGTGCGGCGTCGCCGTACAGGATGAAAGCACGACCGCGATCGCAACGGCAATGGTCCTTCGCATGACTGTTCTCCTTGAACGATAGCCCCAGATACCGCGAGCAACGGCATCCCGGCAAGGATGTTCCGCGGCTGTGGGTAGAGCGTAGCGCCGCCGCGCCATAGGATTCCATGCGAAGGGGTCTCCGCTTCCCGAGTTGACTGATGTCTGTTTTTGATTTACGACTGACGAAATATGAAAAATGTCACAAGTAACTTCAAGGCAAAGCACATGTCCGAAGCCGCTGACAACACGGCAGAGAATGCCCGGCGAGACAACGTCACCCGCATCCTCGATGCGGCAGAGCGGCTGTTCCGGCACTACGGCTTCTACAAGACCAACGTCGCCGACATTGCGAAGGACCTCGGCATGTCGCCGGCAAACGTCTACCGGTTCTTTTCATCGAAGGCCGAAATTCACCAGGCGCTGGCGCAGCGCATGCTGGATGCGGGTTACGAGGCGGCCCTGGCGATCGCCCGCTTGCCGGTCAGTGCCGAGGAGAGGCTCCGCCGGTACGGACATGCGATGCACAACATGACCGTCGAGACGATGCTCGATCAGGAAAAGGTCCATGAGATGGTGGTTGTCGCCATCGAGGAGGCGTGGCCGGTCATCGACGCCCACGTCACCCGCCTCGACCAGGTGATTACCTCGATCGTCAGCGACGGGATCGAGGCCGGCGAATTTCCTCCGCAAGATGCAGAGAGCGCCGGACGCTGCTTCAGCGCATCTCTTGCCATCCTCATTCATCCGCAGATGGTGACCCAATGCCTGATGAAGCAGAACCGTCCGGGCGCGGAAGAGCTGATCGAATTCGCTCTGAAGGCCGTGAAGAACTAGACGGCGGCTGAGGCCGCCTCGCCAATCTGACACATCAGGAGCATAGCATGAGGTCGAGCATGAACGGACTCGCAGGTAGGCTGCTGATCGGCCTGTCCTTACTGACGACGGCGGTTTTGGCCTCCGGGTGCAGCGACGAGGAAAACAAGGCGGAAGCCATTGTTCGCCCCGTCAGGGTGATCGAGGTGGCGGCCGACGAGAGCGGGCGCAAGCTCGAATACTCGGGCGCGGTCAAGGCTCGCTACGAGATCAATCTCGCTTTCCGGGTCAACGGCAAAATCACCGAGCGCCCGGTTGATGTCGGCGACAGGGTGCGTCCGGGGGACCTTCTGGCCCGACTCGACGCTGCCGACTACGAGCTTGCAGTCACCCGTGCGGAGGCCGATCTTCGTTCGGCCGTCAAGCAGGTCGGCACGCTCAAGCTGTTCAAGCAGCGTGCGGAGACGCTTTACGCAAAGAATGCTGCGTCGAAAGCCGAACTCGACCAGCGCACGCTTGCCTACGACCAGGCTCTCTCGACCGAGCAGTCGGCCATATCCGCTTTGGAACAGGCAAAGAACCAGGTCGCCTATACGAGGCTTCACGCCGACATGGCCGGCATCGTTACGGCTGTCAATGGTGAGCCGGGCCAGGTGGTCGGATCAGGCACGCCGGTCGTTACGGTCGCGATGGACGGAGAGAAGGAGGTCCAGGTTGCCGTACCGGAGACTGAAATCACGAACTTCGCGGCGGGTGCCGCTGTCAAGGTACGGTTCTGGTCGCAGCAGGGCATGGTGATGGACGGCGCCGTCAGGGAGGTTGCCGGCAGTGCCGATCCTCGCTCTCGAACCTTTTCCGTACGGGTCCGCATCCCCGACGGTCCGCGGGTGCTGCTTGGAATGACCGCAACGGTCGAAACACAGGTCGGTGGCGGGCCCGCGGGATTTGATATCCCGGTGAGCGCACTGGCAGAGAAGGATGGCAATCCCGTGGTTTGGGTGGTCGAGCGAGAGTCCGGCACCGTTCGTCCGCGCTCCGTCCGGCTCGGCGAGTTCTCCGAGAACGGCGTGGTGGTGAGCGAAGGGCTTTCCCCCGGCGAGATGGTTGTCTCTGCCGGCACGCAATTCATGCGCGATGGCATGAAAGTGAAAGTCTCCGAAGCGGATGCACAGCAGACGGCCGTGAATGCCGCTCCCGCCGCCGTCGTGGCGCGCTGACGCCCGCTCCTGACAACGTCTCCACCAGAGGGCCCCTTATGAGCACGTCCGACCGAGAAAAGACGCCGTTCAACCTGTCGCGCTGGGCGATCGCACACGGCAGTCTCGCGCGTTTCCTGTTCGCGCTGATCATCGTGGCGGGCGCGCTCGCGATCGCCAACATGGGACAGAAGGAAGACCCCGACTTCACGTTCCGGGTCATGGTCGTCCAGACCGTCTGGCCTGGCGCCAGTATCGAGGAAATGCAGGACCAGGTCGTCAACAAGATCGAGCGGAAGCTGCAGGAAACCCCGCATCTCGACTATATCCACTCCTATACGCGTGCCGGGATGGCGATCACGACCATCAACATCAAGGGCGACACCGACGCCGCGGAGGTGAAGGACGCCTTTTACCAGGTTCGCAAGAAGGTCGGGGACATCGAGCAGGAACTGCCTGAAGGCCTGATGGGGCCGTATTTCAACGATGAATTCGGCGACACCTTCGTCACCATGCACGCGCTATCCGGCGACGGTTACAGCTTCCCGGAACTCAAGGATTTCGCCATCCGTGCGCGTGACATGCTGCTTGCCACCCCCGGCGTCGAAAAGGCGGTGATCCTCGGTGATCAGCCGCGGCAGATCCACATCGATGTCTCCTCCAAGGTGCTCGCCGAGCGCGGGCTGACGCTCGGCGACCTTCAGGCCGCCCTTTCCGGGCAGAACAATGTCGACTCGGCGGGCTCGGTCGAATCAGCCGCTCGATCCGTGCGCGTTTCCGTGGAAGGCGACGTCCGTTCGGAGGATGACGTGCGCGAGTTGCGGATCAAGGCCGGTGGTGAGGTCATTCGTCTCGGCGACATTGCCTATGTTTCATCGGGTCTCGCCGAGCCGTATACCCGGAAGTTCCGTTTCAACGGTCGTGACAGTGTCCAGATCGGCGTCGTGATGGCGCCCGGCTTCAAGGTGACGGACGTCGGCAAGGCGATCGAGGCGACCTACGACCGTTTCACAGCATCGATGCCGGTCGGCGTGTCCGTCGACCAGATTTCCAATCAGCCGGAGGTGGTGCACGAGGCAATCGGCGAATTTTCCCAGGCGCTCTTGGAGGCCTTGGTCATAGTTCTCGTGGTTTCGCTTCTGTCGATCGGTTGGCGATCGGGCATGGTCATCGCAATCACCATACCGCTGGTGCTCGCCGCCACCCTGGCCATCATGTACCAGCTCGGGATCGAGTTGCAGCGCATATCGCTCGGCGCTCTGATCATCGCACTCGGGCTGCTGGTCGATGATGCCATGATCGTCGTGGAACTCATGGAGCGGAAGCTCGACGAGGGGCTCGAGAAACTCGACGCGGCGACCTTCGCCTACTCGTCGACCGCGTTTCCGATGCTGACGGGCACCCTGATCACCGTCGCCGGCTTCATTCCGGTGGGTTTCGCGGCGTCGACCGCAGGCGAATATGTCCGATCTCTCTTCTACGTCGTCGGCATCGCGCTGGTGACGTCGTGGTTCGTCGCCGTCTACTTTACGCCGTGGCTCGGCCACATGATCCTCAAGCAGCGGGCACATGCCGGCCAGGGGCACCACGATGTCTTCGACACGCCCTTCTATCGGCGGCTGCACGGCGCGGTCGGCTGGGCCGTCCGGCAC
>DATGWU010000679.1:0-5652 GCA_035299345.1 Rhizobium sp. | reverse complement strand
GATGCAAAGACATCATCGGCAAAGGGCAAACTCGACAAGACCCGACGGGTCGCTGGCAAGAGGTAAGCTGGGCAAGAAGGGGAGTTCCGGTCAATCCGGGACTCGTTCCATCGGCGTAGCCTTGTGGTAGCTCGGGCAGGGCGACGAAGATGATTGCCGACATATTCGAGCGGCCGTGTCGATAGTGCTCTGTTGCCGCGATCGCCCGGTTTCTACTAGCGGTATGCTCCCTGCGAGGAATGCCTGTGCGTGCCTCCTCAGCGAGAACGCGGGCCGGCGACATCCCGAAACCGATTGGCCCCATCCCTTCGAACGAAACGATTTCCCACTCCATCTTCTGCCAATTCACCGTTCAGCCGCGCCGCGGATGGCTCGTCGCCGTCAAATAAATGCGATCTCCTTGAACCGAGCGAGCCTGTCCGCTGCTAGATCATCAGATCGTGTCCCAGGCTTGCAACGCGATGTCCAGCGACCCCTTGAGGTCGCCAGATGAGAACTTTTTGCCGGATGCCTCCAGCAGTTCATCAATACGGGCTCTGATGGTGGGCTCGATTTGCTTTTTCCGGTCCATAAACAACTCACTTTGGGTAAGGGACGCCTACCCGCCATATTGGCCAAAGAGGCAACAGCGACCGACCGGCTTCGGCTGCATCGGCGAGAAGGCGACAGTCGCTTCCGTAAAACCGGGAGAGATAAGCGTCGTTCATGTGAGGCCTCCAGATGAGCATGACTAAGCCCCGACGCCGTGATCAAACTCCGAAAAGCTTCATCATCGCCTGATTTTTCTTCGTAACCGCCATGTCCGCCGACGCCCGCCCGGCTGCATTTTTGCGGTGGGGGTCCGCACCCTTTGTGACAAGCAGTTCAATCAGTGGCAGGCTCGAACGCGGGTTCAGTACCGACGTCCAAAGCGCGTCATTCCCATACTTGTCGAGACGATGCAGATCAGCACCCCTGTTGACGATGTCCGTTGCGAGATCATACATGCCCCGCGAGATCGCATGTTGAAGCGCTGTCTGGCCGTTGCCGTCCTGGTGATCGAGAGGTACGTCAGTCTGCAGGATCGCTTCAGCATGTTCCGGTCTGTAAGCAATCGCTTCCTGGAGGTAGCTGCGATTGTCTTCACTTATCTCGCTGAAGTCCGCGATCATCTGAGGGTCAAAATTCGGATCTGTTCGTAACTCTGCGAAGAAATTTGCTATTTTCAGGATCGGCCGTCCTCCGCCTTATAATCTGCTATCGTCTGTGACGCAGCGTCATCCAAAAACGCCTCGAAAGACTTGAACGTTGGCAGTTCGTCATCAACCTCTCCCGTATAGTTCCAACCAACAACTTCACCGGTCGCACATCGTAGTAAAAAAACAGGACCATATCCGGTCGACGCAACGACAACGTGCCTCTCGGGTATCGAGCCGTCTTCCAGATCAGATTTTGTCATGAAATAGGCATTAGGCGGCCCCTCGCCGGTGACATTGCCTTTGATGAGACCGTAAATTTCAAGCCCATAGAAACCAAAAGTGCCATATTGGAACAAGAAATACTCGTAAGTTGGAGGAAGCTTGCCAACCAGCGATTCAAGTTGCTCAATTTCCTCCGGTGAGACGCCGCCAGTCACGCGAACCTTGGGGAAATTGTTTTTCGCTTCGGCGACAATTTTGTCTACATCGTCCGTACTCATTGGAAATCATCTGCTCTACTTCGCCAGTATTGCCGAGGCCAAGTCCTGAAAGCTCCGCGGTCTACAGCGGCCGGAGCGGGGCGATCTTCATCAGTCTGAGTTCGGCAAGTCGAGCAAGGATGCTGACTTATCCGAACGCATATCTCAACCGATTGGACGCACCGCCGTATACTGTCCTCGCTCCAGTCTCATCAAATGGAATGTGCCCAACTGGGCCAGGATGGCAAAATGCTCGAGTGCTGCCACCCGCCTGATATTTTCGACCCGCCTCACGGGGCTATCCAGACCGACTGTCGCAATCGCGGGGAAGTAGCCATAGCATTCGTTCCGCTCAAGATCCCCATGCATGGCACGGCAGCGCGCAAACATGGGCTGGTCCTGAGCGTCGAATTCCTCATAGTCCCGCTGATCAGACACCAGTAGCGCGCGAGCCAGCACATCCGGATCGGCGCTTCGCTCGCGCTTTACTGTTCCCGGCGGCAGAATGAATTGCGTTGGGGCGAGCTTTCGGGAGGTTATTCGCAGATCAACGAGGTCAATTTCAAATTGATCGTGCCGTTGCGACCAGCAGATCAACCGACCAAAAGCAGAATAACCTACGACAAAGCAGTCTCTGTGGCTAAAATCGGGATCGGCTGCAAACACGAGTGCAAGAATGGGAGAAAATTCCGCCGGATCGCAATACTGAACCTTTCGATCGAAATAATCTCCGAAGCCGTATTGAAGAAGAAACGCCATAAAGCTCGCCGGCAACTGCTTCGAGAGCCGATTTTCCTGCTCGGGAGTCATCGCAATGCAGCGCTGCGGTGGGCCAATTTCAGCAATCGTATCTTCAAAAAAGGAGTCTAACATTGGTAGCTGCCTTTCAATGCTCTTCGCCACATATATTCAGCTCGACATCCATGAGCTGGTCCGCCTGACCATTCCTCCGCATTTGGTCCGCTTCCGCACGCAATGCTTCAGCCCTGCCTTCTTGGGTCCACATCGGGTCAATTCTCTGGTTCTCCACTCCACCACCTATACCCAACTCGCGTGGATCGCCGCCAGCGATTATATCAAGATAGTGCGTTGCGTTAACCGATGCCATCTGCTCGCGGATTTGGGCCCTCGAATAACCCGCTTCCCTCAGGGATGCCGCGAAATCGGCACGGGCTGCCTCCTATGCCTTTCCGTCGCGCAGCAAATTGGTGAAGGAGCCTTTCTTGCCGCTTCCCGCCCACGCCTCACGAGCGTGATCGAGAACCGTATGAGCGTAGGCCATGTCGTCCGCCGTCATGCTTCTAATCGTTGCCTGCTGTTCTTTCAGCTGACGTCTGAACTCGTCGCGATTGACCCCTCGCGGCAGATCGAAACACCGCACCCTCAGCTTCCGCGTGCTTCTCGCTCCTTGCGCGCCATCCTCGACCTTCGATTCGATTTTCCGCGCATCGTTGATGGTTTCCGCAACCTCTTCGGTTTTGTGCGCCTTGGCGGCGACCCCCGCGCCGATCGATGCGGTCTTTCCGGCGACGGTGGCCGCTCCCTTGGTTGCCAAGGCTTCGACGGCGAGTTTCACAACATCGAAGGTGCCGGCCTATGGCTTGGGACAGGCCGCCTTTCTCATAGGCTTCGCTATAGGGATCGGCGACCGCATGCCAAATCGAACTGGCCGTATTTTGGGCATTTTCCCATCCGCGGCCGAGTGTCGCCCCGGGATCGTCGTAGAGATTTTGCGCAACCTCCGCCGTCCGCCCCTCCCATGTCTCGCTGGCATTCTCGGTCAAACCGTCGGAAAATTTCTGGCCCTCGCTACGCGTGTCTTCAGCCTTGCCGCCGCTCTGATCCTGGTTGTCGGTCCCTTCGGGGGCCTTGTGCGCGTCGGTTGCTTCGACATGGACGTATTCGCCCTCGGTATTGCCTTTGTTCAACGTGCAGCGATCACCGTGGCGCTGAACCCAAATGCCATTGGCGCGGACGATTTGCGACGAGGTGACAGGTTCAACGACATCGCCTACCGTATTCGATTTGCAGCCCAATCCGACACCCGGCTCATCGCCATAGCAGCAGGAAAACTTAGAATCCTGCCGCTTTATGATCTTGCCGTTCGAGCGCACGTCCGGAGAATAGTTCTGGTCGTCCGAAGCCTCCCCCCAGGACATGTAGGGGACCGGCTTGTCCGGCGATTTGCAGACGTCGGGCGACAGGCAAACCGCAATCGCCTTGCCTCATCCGGGATAAGCTCGGGCGGAGCCGGGTTCGCACTTGTCGGAGATTGTATCTTTTTCTCTTTTTCCCTCTTTTGCTCGTCTTCCTTCACCCGTTTCGCAAGCAGTTCGTCAGTGAATTCCTTCGGCGGATTAAGGCTTGTCGGGCTGTCATATTGATAGAAGTAGTCGCCCGCCTTGTTCCACATGACGGGCTGAGAAGGGTCGAGTCCATTTCGAGCAATCGCGCCGGTCTCGACAGCGGCCGCGCTGACATTGCGGATGTGGCTGCCGTCGATGGTAATTTCCATTCCCATCAGGCGACCTCCATAGCGGATCGTGCAAAGATCGGTTTTGGAATTCCGATCCTTTCAGGCCATGGGAAACCGCAGCGCCAGGTGAGAAAGACGCGGCCGACACCGGGGCGCATGTCGAAATGAACACCATCGAGCTTCATCTCTCCCCTGGCGAGACCCGCGCCGCGATCAATCTCGACCTCCAGCTTAATGCCAGGCAGAGCCCCCTCCAGGCGCGGATATTGCGGCAGCAGATTTTCCAAGGCGAGTTTCTCATCGCCTTTAAGCCAGTTCTCGCTGACGAGATGCGGATGCCCTGCCTGCCAAAAACGGAAGTCGAAATCGCTTGGCAGAAGCGGGTGCCGTTCATTCAGCCAAGCGTCGTCATATGTCCCCGCGCGCGCCACCCTATCCTCCCAAAAGGGCGATAGCAGGCCAAAACCGGCCGGGTCGGGCCTGTCGTTCACATCCCGGATAGGGTGTTTCTCGTCTTCGATCTGCGGCGCCGGCCATTGTGGCCGTTCCCGAAAAAGGGCCTCATCAACAAGACCGATGCCGATCGGGTTCTTCTCCACAACCTCCTTTTTGCCGGAGGTTTCCAGCCGCCCCCCGAAGGCAAGTCGCCAATCCAGCGGAACATGCGTAACGGGCTCCGGATCTGTCAGGTCCCAACCGTCAAGCGCGTCCTCTTGCGCTCGATCGATCAAACCTCTCCAGGTCTTGCGAGTGCGGGCCCGCCAGGCGCGCGGTCCATAGACGCGCAACCGTTTTTCGACCGGCCCGACCTGCAATCCGCACGACCAGGATTGCTCGGGCCTGCCCCCGGGTGCACAGGCGGCGCCGAGAAATGTCACATCGGTGCCGGGCTTGAAAGGAGCAAGATCGGTGCAGGCCGTCTGCGGAGTCTGGTGCGGGTCACCATCATAGGTGTCCGACATAACCAAAGGACGCTGGACATTATCCAGAACGAGAGGACCGCCATTGCTGAGGCGAAACGTGCCCCGCGCCACCACGACGCCGAGCAAATCCCCGGCCAGATTGTATTGCCGAAAAGCCAGCGCCGGAAACGGCGTACGATTGTCGACCGACATCGACGTCTCAACCCGTTGCTGTCGTGTCGGACGATGTCGGCGATGCTTCCGAGAACCCTCCACCGGGCTTGTTAAGATCCACAACCGCGCCGTTGATCTGTGTCGGACCGGATGCCGTGAAGTTGAAATGGGTCCCTAGAATGATGACGGTACCGTCCTTGCGCATGATGAACTTCGATGCGCCGCATTCGATGACGAATTCTTCGCCAACGATCAATTTCTTGAATTTACCGACCTTTTCGAGAGAGGTCTGGCCGACATTGGTGACCTTGCTGACGCCGATCTGTTCAACCCGGGCAACTCCGACCGTGGTCGATTGAAAGTGGCCAACGATGGTGTTCATGATTCCGGGCAGCGGGAAGAGGCTCGAGGCCGCATCACCGACGCCTGTACCGGAACCCGCC
>DATGWU010000678.1:0-3080 GCA_035299345.1 Rhizobium sp. | reverse complement strand
GTTCGCGGCGATCGCCTCCAGAAGCGAGGCAAGCCGCTCGCGCGTGTCGAGGCCGGCCGCACGGGCGCGGAAATAGCCGTCGATCTCCTCGCGCAGACGGATGAACCGCTCCCGGGCGCCGGGCGAAAGCGGTGCGAGCTTGGCAAGGAGATCGCGCTCCGCGCCGTGCGTGCGGGCGGCGGGCACGAAGAGGTCGAGTTGCGCCGGATCGTCGAAACGATCGATGCGGCGGTCGGGGTCGCAACGCAGGACGACGCTGTTGGCGACGTCGAAGGCCAGCGTTCCACCGGAGAAGCGATGAGGGGTCCAGGCGAAGGTCATGGCAGAATTATAACTGGTAAAATGGAAAATGATAGTTATAAATCTGTCGTGAAAGAGGAGATCATGGCCTACTTGCTGCAACAACTCGCCAACGCCGTGCCGGTCGCCGCGCTCTATGCGGCGCTCGCCTTCGGCTATTCGCTCGCCTTCGCAATGACGCGCCGTGCCGACATCACCTTCGGCGCACTCTTCGCCTTTGCCGGCCAGATCTATGTCTTCTTTGCCCATGCAGGTTGGAACCAGCTCTATCTCGTGCTGCCGGCGGCGCTCGCCCTCGGCGCCGCGGCTTCCTTGCTCTATACGTTCGGCGCCGCCGTCCTGATCGGCCGGCACGTGATGCTGCCGCTGCGGCGGGCTTCGCCGAACACGGTCATCGTCGCCTCGCTCGGCGTGTTGGTGGTGCTGGAGGAGATGGTGCGGATCGCGCTTGAGAGCCGCAGCCTATGGCTCTCGCCCTTCCTCAATCGCGAAGTCGTCTTCTGGACCGACGGCGGCTTCAAGGTGACGCTGACGCTCATCCAGCTCGTGAATGCCGCGGCGATGATCGCGCTCGTCGTCGTGGGGCACCTGCTTCTCACACGCACCCGTCTGGGTCGGGCCTGGCGCGGCGTCGCCGATGATCCGCTGGCCGCCGAGATGTGCGGAACCGATGCGCGCGCCGTCTTCGTCTGGTCCTACGTCGCGTCGGCGGCGATCGCCGGCGTCTGCGGCGTGCTCGCGACCTCTTATTACGGCACGATGGATTTCGGGGCGGGGCTGATGTTCGGCCTCAAGGTGGTGCTGGTCGCTGCGGCCGGCGGCTATTCCGTGCCACTGCGCTCGGCACTCGGTGCCGCCGCCGTTGCGCTCGCCGAGACGCTCTGGAGCGGCTACGGCCCCATCCTCTGGCGCGATCTCGTCATCGTCGGAGGGCTCGTGACGGTTCTCGTCCTAAGCCGACAGGAGCGGGCGATCCCCTGACGGGGCCAATCAGCGCCACTTGTCGAGGGCTTGCGTGTCGGCGTCCTTCGCCGAGACCCAGTCGCCGGCGGTACCGTCGCGCCTGTGTTCCTTCTTCCAGAAGGGGGCGGAGGTCTTCAGATAGTCCATCATGAATGCGGCGCCGTCGAAGGCGGCCTGCCGGTGCGGCGCGGACGCGATGACCAGAACGATGTTCTCGCCGGGGGCAATCTTGCCGTAGCGGTGGATGGCGGTGAGGCCCATGAGCCCGAAGCGCTCGACGGCGATGCCGGCGATGCGACGCATCTCCGCCTCCGCCATGCCGGGATAGTGTTCGAGCTCGAGCGCCGAAAGTGTACCGGCCTCGTCGCGGCAAAGGCCGACGAAGCTGACGACCGCGCCGATGTCCCGGCGTCCGGCGGTCAGCGCGGCAGTCTCGGCAGCGGCGTCGAAATCCTGGCGCTGGACGCGGATGCTCGGCGCGGCAGCCATCTCAGCCACCGGTCATCGGGGGGAACAGGCCGATTTCGCGGGCGCCGGTGATCGGCTCGTGGTGCTCGACATGCTCCTGGTTCACCGCGACGCGGATCGCCTGCGGAAACTGGAACGCGGCCTCGTATTCCTCGCCGAGGCCGCTCAGGTACTGGATGAGGTCGCCGGCCGTGACAACGCTCTCCGGCAGGTCGAGCTCTTCCTCGCCCTTGCCGATCCTCTCCCGCACCCATGCGAAATAGACGAGCTTCATCGTAGTCAGTCCACCATATGCTTCACGCCGGCACGGAAGTAGTCGTAACCGGTGTAGATCGTCAGCAGGGCCGCGATCCACAGAAGCGTGATGCCGGCTTCCGTCGTATAGGGCAGGAATTTGTCACCGGCGGGGCCGGCGAGCAGGAAGGCGATGGCGACCATCTGGATTGTCGTCTTCCACTTGGCGATGCGGGTCACCGGCACGCTGACCTTGAGCGCCGCCAGATATTCCCTGAGCCCCGAGACGAGGATTTCGCGGCAGAGGATGGTGATCGCCGCCCAGAGCGACCAGCCGGCAATGGTGCCGTCGGCAGCCATCAGCAGCAGGACGGAGGCGACCAGCAGCTTGTCGGCGATCGGGTCGAGCATGCGGCCGATGTTCGAGGTCTGGTTCCAGATGCGCGCCAGATAGCCGTCGAAGAAGTCGGTGACCGAGGCGATGATGAAGAGCGTCAGCGCCGTCCAGCGGGCCCAGTCGGAGCTCGCGAGCCGTCCTTCGACGAAGAAGCAGAGAACGATGACGGGAACCGCGACGATGCGGGCATAGGTCAGCAGATTGGGGATGTTTAATGCGCGGGACGCCATGAAAGACCTGTGATTTCTCAATTCGGGTGTAGATGACGGTTTTCTCTCGTCACCGTCAACTGGTGACCCTCGGGTTTTTTCGTCTTCCGTCACATAGACCTGCGGCGGAACTGAGATGTTTGCGATTCCGACATGCGCAATTCTGCACGCGCGCATGTCGGGATCGATCGCCGGCGGCCGGGCCTATTCCGTGCCGCTCTCGTGGAAGTGATTGTAGATCTGGCGGGCGACGGCTTCGGAAATACCCTCGACCGAGGTGAGGTCGCTGATCGCCGCCCGCGAGACGGCCTTCGCCGTGCCGAAATGCTGGAGAAGCGCCCGCTTGCGGGAGGGGCCGATCCCACCGATCTCGTCGAGCGGGTTCTTGACCATCTCCTTCTTGCGTCGTGCCCGGTGCGAGCCGATCGCGAAGCGGTGCGCCTCGTCCCGAAGTCTCTGGATGAAGTAGAGCACGGGGTCACGCGGCGGCAGGGTGAAATCGGGCTTCC
>DATGWU010000677.1:0-3234 GCA_035299345.1 Rhizobium sp. | reverse complement strand
GCTGAACATGAAGAATGAGAACCGGGTGGCCTGGAGCGAAGGCATGTTCCTTCGCGTACAGCACTTTCAACAGGCGGATCGCTGGACTGAGCGGCTCGTCCGTACCACGACCCGCGGCCTCTCGCCCTATCCCTGGGGCATATCGGAAATCGGCATCGATCGCAGCGCATTGGCGATTGGTCAATTTGCCCTGTCGAATTTGCGCGGCATCCTCCCAGACGGCACGCCCTTCGATGCGCCAGCCGACACCGATCTGCCACCGCCGCTCGACCTCGACGAAAACACAAGAAACGCCCTCATCTATCTTGGAATCCCCACGCGCCAGCCGGGAAAGGCTGAGATGGCCCTGAACGGCGGGGCCGCCCTCAACAGCGTCCGTCTCGTCGCCTCCTCTTACGAGGCGCCTGACGCTAATATCGAGACCGATTTCATGGCACCGATCGAGGTCGGGCGTCTCAGTCTGCGCTATCTGAAGACCGGCGACGAGTTGGCTGGATACGAGCTGATCGGACTTGCGCGGGTGATCGAGGTCCGTTCCGACCGTGCGGTCATCCTCGATCCGGACTACATTGCGCCGAGCCTCAACTGTGCGGCCGAAGCTCGTCTCAACGAACTCGTCACCGAGGTTCTCGGTATCGTGCGTCATCGCGCCGAGGCGATTGCCGAGCGGATCGGCGACCCGAGTATTCGCGGCACAGCGGAAGTCGGCGACTATCTGCTTCTGCAAATACTGAACCGCGCTGATCCGATGCTGAAGCATATTTCGGCGAACGCCACGCGAACGCATCCGATCACCTTCTACGAGATGTGTATTCAGCTCGCCGGGGAACTTGCCACCTTCACCACCGAACGAAAGCGGGCGACGGACTTCCCGCCCTACCGGCATGACGACCTGAAGGCGACCTTCGCAGCGGTCTTCGACGATTTGCGCGCATCGCTTTCGGCAGTCCTCGAGCAGGCGGCCGTACCGATCGAGCTGGCGGAGCGACGGCATGGCGTCAGGGTGGGTGCGATCAACGATCGGACGCTGCTCCAGGACGCGGGTTTCGTGCTGGCGGTTCGGGCGGAAATACCGGCCGAAGATCTGCGCCGCAAGTTGCCGGCACAGATCAAGGTCGGTCCGGTGGAGCGCATCGCCGATCTTGTCAACGTGGCACTGCCGGGCATTCCAGTCAGGCCGCTACCGGTGCTGCCGCGGCAGCTCCCTTACCGCGCCGGCACAATCTACTTCGAACTCGACACCAAAAACCCGCTCTGGAAGCAACTCGATACCTCGGGGGCGATCGCCGTGCATCTTGCCGGCGATTTCCCGGGGCTCGAAATGGAATTGTGGGCACTTAGAGAATGACGAACAACCCCTCCTCCACGTGGCAAAACCTGCCGACTGTTGTCGAACTCACAGAGGACGGCGTGAAGAAGAAGCAGTCCGCCCGCAAGATGGCGGAGATGCTCGACGACATTCTCGAATCTCCCGCAAACGGGCCGTCAAACGCAGACCCGAGCAGCGGCTGGTCTGTCGAGAGACTGCTTCGGGACTTCCATTTCGGCGGCGAAGACGTACCAACGCTGGTGCGCTCCGCGGCACCGCTCATCAATCTCGCCCATGCGCTTCGCTACAGCGAGGAACAGCCGGATGTCGGCGAGCTCCGGCGTCTGTCGCTCGAAGCGATCAACCGCTATGAGCGTGATCTGGCAGGCGCCCGCATCAGCCCGGAACGGGCCCGCGCCGCCCATTACATCGTCTGCGCAACCGTCGATGACGTTGTGCTCGGCAGGCCCTGGGGCGTCCGGGCCGGTTGGGCGCGTTCCGGCCTCGTTTCCACGTTCCATATGGATGTAACCGGCGGCGACCGGGTGTTCGACCTGCTCGACCATTTCCATCAGAGCCCCGGCACCAACAAGGATCTTCTGCTTCTCATCTATCTTTGCCTGTCGCTCGCCTTCGAGGGTCGCACCCGCGTGTCGCCCCGTGGCAATCTGGAGCTCGCTCGCATCCGCGACAGCCTCTACAAGACCCTGCTCGGCCAGTACGGCGTCTTCGAAAGGGAGCTATCCCCGCACTGGAAGGGTGTCTCTGCCCGTCACAAGCCACTGCGTACCGCCGCGGCGCTGTGGACACTCTTGTCCGTCCTGGCACTGGTCTTTGCGTTCGGCTATCTCTTCTTCACGCTCTCGATCAACCGGGCTTCGGACGGCACCTTCGAACGGCTTGCCAGCCTACCACCACACGAGGGGCCGAGCCTGCTGATCAGCGTCCCGGAACCTCCGTCCGAGCCCGAACCGCCGGTGGTGGAGGTGAAGCCGGTCGAGGCACCGCCTCCGCCACCGCAACCAGCACCTCCCAGTCGGCTTGATAACTTGCTCGCCTTTCTCCAGCCAGAGGTCGAGAAGAAGCTTGTCACCCTGTCGGATTCAGATGGCAGGCTGCTGGTCCGGATCAATAATTCGGGCCTCTTCGACGTCGGCAGCGCCGACGTCAGCGACGAGTTCCGTGATCTCATCCAGCGGATCGGCGGGGCACTGGCGGCGGAGAAGTTCCGCGCGGTTGTTGTCGGCTATACCGACAACGTCCCAATCCGCACGGTCCAGTTTCCCTCGAACTGGCACCTGTCCGAAGCCCGTGCCAAGGCGGTCGGCGAAATCCTGAGCGCGTACACGGGGCCAGGCGCAATCCTGACCGAAGGACGTGCCGACAGTGATCCGATCGCCGACAACGACACGCCCGAAGGCCGCGAGATGAACCGACGCACGGAGATCCTCGTGCTGACCGACCCGAGCGAACGGCTGAGCGATGCAGGCCTTGCCCCCTTGCCGGTGGGGACTGCTGGACAGCAAGTGGCTCCGGCGGGAGGCGCGCGATGAACCCGTTGAGCTACTTCTACACGCTTCGCTCCTATGTAGAGGCCTATGCGGGCCTGCTCGGTCGCCGCTTCATCTCGGTCATTTGGATAGCAGCGATCTGCGTCGTCATCTGGTTCTATGGCTACCTCGCCGCCTACGGCAATTTCAAACCGATTGCGAGCAGCAGCACCAGGCTGACGCTGATCGGTATCATCATCGCCTGCTGGCTCGCCTATCTGATCGTCACGACCATTCGCAGCCGGCGCCGTGACAAGCAACTCGTCGAGGGCTTCGAGCGGGACGCGGAGGCTGAAGCCGCGGCCAGCCTGCAGGCCGAGGTCGGGGAGATCCACAACCGCCTCAAGGAGGCATTGCAGCTCCTCAGGCGCACCA
>DATGWU010000676.1:0-2232 GCA_035299345.1 Rhizobium sp. | reverse complement strand
GCCCGCCGCAACTCGGCCGCACGCTCAACGTCTCCTGCGCGCCCATGGTGCCGCTCAGGACGATGGAGAGCGCGTCGTCCTGTCATATGTGCGGGCGCTGCGCCGGCTTTCGCAATGCGATCGAACTCGCCGCGCGTCCGCCAGGCTCCGAGATCGTCGAGGTCAGCGGGAAGACCGCAAATCTCTGGGACACGCTGCTGATCGTGCCGGGCCTCATGGGTGTCGCCGTCGGCGCCTTCCATTGGGCATCTTCGCCATGGTTCGTGGCGCTGAAGCAGAAGGCGGCCGTCTGGCTCGTCGGAAACGGCGAAACCTGGCCGCTCGAACAGAGTCTGCCATGGTGGTTGCTCACCAATTATCCGGCACATAACGACGTGCTGAGCGTGCTCGACGGCGCCATGCTGCTCATTTACATCGCAGCCACCGCTGTGGTCGCGAGCGTTGCGACCCTGCTGCCGCTCATGCTTGCGGCCCGGGTCGTCGGCCCATGGAGCGCGCAGCGCTTCCATCATCTGGTGCATGGGCTCCTGCCGCTTGCGGCATGCGGCGTGATCCTCGGCCTCTCGGCCCAAACGGTCACACTGCTCAGGACCGACGGCTTCCCGCTTGCCTGGGCGAACGACATCAGGATGATGGCTCTTGCCCTCGCTGCGGCCTGGAGCCTGCTCCTGGTCTGGAAGATCGCGGGGCGCTACAGCTCCGGGCCTCGGCGTGTGGTCGCGACTGCAGTGAGCAGCGTCGCGGTCGCGGACGCCCTGCTGCCCTGGGTGCTGCTGTTCTGGGTCTGGTAGTGGGGCTTGCCCGGCTGCCAGCACGCGCCGTTCGACATTTGTCTGGAGGAGGCGTCATCCTCACAATTGGCGCAGGATGCGACGGCACCGTCCCTTGATCGCGTACCCGATGCGTTCAAGAACGCGTGAAGGATCACCTGCGCGAGCGAGCGAGTCTGCAGCAACTCGGTCGCACTTGTCGACAACCATATCCCCGATCTCTCCCACGCGCCGGACCGTTGCCGCAGGGCTGAGCCCGACGTTTTCGGCGAAGGCCTTCCAGTGTCGGCCATGAAGTTCTGCAGCGATTGCTTTTCCACCGACCGACTGGGGAAGATTCTGGTCAACCTTGTCGTATACTGCCGCGCACATGAGATCATAGAGGGGGGCCAGTCGTGCCGTCCCTCGCGCGCCAATCAGGATCGAATAGTTCTTGGCGTGCGAGTCGGAGTTGCAGATGAGGACGTTGAAGATCACGGCGTCCAACAGCCTGAGGCGCTCGCCGGGTGAAATCAGGTCCCGGACCGTGTCGAACATCTGCTTAAGACCGACGCCGCGTCCCGCCGTTGTCCTCTCATATTTCTGATAGGGGAAGTGCCCGGTGAGTTGGCACAGGTCCTCCTGATGAAGGCGTCGAAGTTCCCTTTGCGAGTCCAGGAAGCGGTCGTATCGCTTCACCAGGAGATAGCGCCTCGTTCCCGCATAGCCGATCGCGGCGTCGGCCGCGTCGAGCCCGCACGCCCGTGCCAAGGAGAGGCAGAAGGCTTCATTCTCGACGCTTCCAGCCAGACGCTTCGTGTCGGGCTTCAGGATATGTGTCGATGGAGTTCCCTCGAGCGGAATGGAAATGGCTCCATCGTCTGCGACAAACACGGGAAGCTTCTCCTGCACGCCGGCGAGCGACATCGAAACCCCATGTTCGCCGACCAGGAATGGCCTTTCCGGGAGCTCTCCGATAATCCGCTCCAAAGAACCGTCATCCGGAATCGACATGAGGTGAATGCCGGGTTTTCGTGGCTTGCCGATGGAAAGCGCTCCGGCCGTGTCGCGCCCGATGGCTTCCAGTAGGCCGACAATGTCTTGCGGTGAAACCTTCAGCCGCAGCCCGATCTCGGTCAGGTGTGTTTCCGGCAGAAGATTAGTGAGCCAGGGCAACAAGGCCGCGGCTCCGAAGCGACCGGATCGCAATGGCATCGTCAGCGAGATCGGGAACGCATTGGGACGTGCTTCCCAGCTCGGTTCGTAGCTCATTTGCCACTCGTCTCGGAAATTCAGTTGGGCGACAGGGATGTTCTCGTAAAAGACCGTCGTCATTTGTCGCTTCCGAAGGACGGCAAAAAGGAGAGATCATCGTCCGTCCCGGTCTGTGGAGCGATAGATCGTGCTTCTCCTAAATCTCCCAGTTCCAGACCGACCGTCCGCGCGACGAGTAAGGCCCTTTCGAGCTGGCAGTTCGGCTTCC
>DATGWU010000675.1:0-8219 GCA_035299345.1 Rhizobium sp. | reverse complement strand
CGGGCACGGACCAGAAACTCCTGATAGAGGACGGAATCGGTGCGATACGCCGCCTGCGGATCGTCGAGGATTTCGGCGAGCACGGCAGAGAGGCGCTCCTCCCGCTCCTCGGGCGACATCTCCAAAGCGCCGGGGCGTGTTTCCGCCGCGACCGGCGTAGAGGCCGCCGGTGTGGCGCGCGACAGCTCGGCCAGAATGTCCGTCGTCGGACGCGGCTGCGGCGGTGCACGGCGGACGAGCGGGCGGGCAAGCTCCTCCGGGTCCGGCGTGAAGATCAGGTCCTCGACATCCTGCGGCGCCTCCGGCAGCGGCATCAGCTTGGGGCTTGATGAACGCGCCGAGGTTTCGACCGAACCGATGACGATGGGCAGCGGCCGGCGCGACATCGCAGGCCCGAGGGCGACGAAGTTGCCGCGCTTCAGGTCGCGGAACATCTCTGCCTGCCGGCGGTCCATGCCGAGCAGGTCGGCCGCACGTGCCATGTCGATGTCGAGGAAGGTGCGGCCCATGAGGAAGTTCGAGGCCTCTGCCGCAACGTTCTTCGCGAGTTTCGCAAGGCGCTGGGTGGCGATCACTCCGGCGAGGCCGCGCTTGCGCCCGCGGCACATCAGGTTGGTCATGGCGCCGAGCGACATGCGCCGTGCATCCTCCGAGACGTCGCCGCCCATGGAGGGCGCAAACATCTGCGCCTCGTCGACGACGACGAGCACCGGGTACCAGAACTCGCGGTCCGCATCGAACATGCCGTTGAGGAAGGCGGCGGCCGCCCGCATCTGCTGCTCGATCTCCAGCCCCTCCAGCGTCAGCACGCAGGAAACGCGATGGCGGCGGATGCGGTCGGCGATGCCGGCAAGCTCGGCTTCGGTGCGCTCGCCGTCGACGACGAGATGGCCGTACTTGTCCGAGAGCGTGACGAAATCGCCTTCCGGATCGATGACGACCTGCTGCACCCACTGCGCCGATTGTTCGAGCAGGCGCCGCAGGAGATGCGACTTGCCGGAACCGGAATTGCCCTGCACCAAGAGACGGGTGGCGAGCAGCTCCTCGATATCGAGCTTGGCAGGCTGGCCGCCAGCCACCGTTCCCATATCGATCCCGACCTGCAACTTGCCTACCTCTCGTCTCGAATCACAAGCCTAGCCTTTCCGGCCCGGCACTCGTCCTGCCTACCTATCAAAGACCTCGGCCCATTTCGCCATTTCAATTGCAGAAACCCACAGGCAATGGAGGACCCATCGCCAGCCGTAATCGATCCTCGCCCTGAACGGCACCAAGGCGATCAGATTTCGCCCTGTTCGGCCGGGGAGACGAGCAGCTTGTCGATGCGTCGGCCGTCGAGGTCGATCACCTCAAAGCGCCAGCCGTCGGCGATGAAGCTTTCGCCGAGCTCGGGGATGTGCTTCAGCACGTCGATGACGAAACCGGCAACGGTCGTGTAGTCCGGGTCCTCCTCCACGCGGACGCGCACATGATCGACGAATTCGTCGATCGGCATCCAGCCGGAAACAAGGAACGAACCGTCGTCGCGCTTCACGATCGCGCGCTCCTCGGTCTCGTCCTCCAGGAAGGCGCCCATGATCGCCTCCAGGATGTCGCCGGAGGTGATGATGCCTTCGAAATGGCCGTTCTCGTCATAGACCAGCACCATGTGGGGCGGTGCCTTGCGCATCGCCGCGATGATGTCGATCGCGCTCGAGAAGTCGGAGACGATCGGCACTTCGGTGACGATCGTCCGCAGGTCGAAATCCTCGCCCTCCGCGACGACGGAATTGTAGAAATCCTTGACGAAGAGAACGCCGATGATTTCGTCCGAGGTGCCGTCACGTACCGGCAGGCGCGAATGCTGCGTGTGCCGAAGATGCCCGCGGATTTCCTCGATGCTGTCTTCGAGGTCAAGAACCTCCACGTCACGGCGCGGAGTCATCAGGCCGCGCGCGGTCCGGTCGGCAAGACGCATGACGCCGGAGATCATCGCCGATTCCTCGGTTTCGATGACACCGGCGCTCTGGGCCTCGGCGAGAACCGACTTGATCTCCTCGTCGGTCACGGTGCCCGCGGCCATCTCCTTCTGGCCGAGCAGGCTCAGGACCAGCCGGCCGGAATTGTCGAGCAGCCAGACGAGCGGCGCCGAAACCTTGGAAAGCACCAGCATCGGGCGGGCGATCCGCGCGGCCATGATCTCGGGATTGTGAAGGGCGATCTGCTTCGGCACGAGTTCGCCGATGATCAGCGACAGATAGGTAATGAGGACGACGACGGAGCCGACGCCGATGGCGTCCGAAAAGGCGGGCGACACACCTTGCGACAAGAGCCAGCCCGAGAGCCGGCTGCCGAGGGTGGCACCCGAGAACGCACCGGACAGCACCCCGACCAGCGTGATTCCGATCTGCACCGTCGACAGGAAGCGGCCGGGCTCCTCGGAAAGCCGGATGGCGACGGTCGCGCCGTGATTGCCTTGTTCGGAAAGAACCTTGAGTCGCGCCGGACGGGAGGAAACGACCGCCATTTCCGACATTGCGAGGACGCCGTTCAGGACGGTGAGCAAAATCACGATGATGATTTCTATGGCCAAGGCAGTTCGAGAGCTCCGTTGATCGACGCACCGCGAGGGCGCATCAGCGAACCACTAGCATATATTGAAGACGCTTTTCAAAATACCGTAGGAAAATTGAGCATTTCGGCCGCACGGCAAGTGCGGCGGAGAAGAATAGTTATCAACAGGTCCTGAGACCGAAGCCCTGCATGAGCCGTCGCGTGGAAAAATCGGGATTGCCGGAGGTGAAGACGGCGAAATCATGCTGGTCCGGGTGTTCCGCATCGAACGCCGGCGGCACGAGACGCCGCGCCTGACGGGCGATCGCCTCCGCCGGATCGAGCCAGTCGACCGGCCACGGCGCCAATCGGCGGAAGATATTGGCGAGAAACGGATAGTGCGTGCAAGCGAGCACGACGATGTCGGTGCGCCGTCCGTCCATCTCGACGAAGCACGGCATGATCTCGTCGAGCACCAGGTCGTCCGAAATCGATTCGCCGCGGATATAGGCTTCCGCCATGCCCGCGAGGTTTTGCGATCCGACGAGGCGGACATGACACTGGCCGGCGAAGGACTGGATGAGGTCCCGGGTATAGGCGCGTTTGACGGTTCCCGGTGTTGCGAGCACCGAAACGAGGCCGGAACGGGTGCGCTCGGCCGCGGGCTTGATCGCCGGCACGGTGCCGATGAAGCGCATCTCGGGAAAGCGGACGCGAAGATCCGCGCCGGCGAGCGTAAAGGCGGTGTTGCAGGCGATGATCACCGCCTCCGGATCATAGGTGCCGAGCAGATCGGAGAAAAGATCGAGGATGCGGGCCTTGAGCGGCTCCTCTTCCCATCCGCCATAGGGGAAGCCGGCATCGTCGGCCACATAGATGAAGCCGCGTTCCGGCATCAGCACCCGCGCCTCCCGCAGCACGGTCAGGCCGCCGATGCCGGAATCGAATACGAGTACGGGCTTCAGTTCACGCGTCATCGCCGCCATCTTCGCCTGCCTGATTGCCCGGCCCTGCACTCCCCCGTGGATTCAGGCGGGAGAACCGGTCAAGAGATGAGATCACCCCGCGGAACACGCTGATTTCCTGTGCGGTGAAGGCGCGGCGCGAGAGGACGGCGCGGAGGTTGTCGACCATTTTCGGCTTTTTTGCGGGAGGACGGAAATACCCGCGCGCATCTAGCGCCTCCTCGATATGCTCGAACAGGCCCTGGACTTCGTCCTTCGTCGCCGGGCGCTGTTCGACCGGCTGGAAGGCGGTGACGGTCGGGTCCTCCATGCCGGATTTCATCCACTCGTAGGACATCAGCAGCACGGCCTGCGCGATATTGAGCGACGCGAAGGCGGGATTGACCGGAAAGGTCACGATCTCGTCGGCAAGGGCCACTTCCTCGTTGCTGAGGCCGAAGCGTTCGCGCCCGAAGAGGATGCCGGTCCTCTCGCCGGCGACGAATTTCTGCCGCAGGGTCTCTGCCGCGACCACGGGAGAACGCACCGGCTTGAAGCCGTATCGCTCGCGCGCCGTCGTCGCATAGACGAAGTTCAGGTCGGCTATCGCCTCTTCCAGGGTTTCGAAGACCCGGGTCGCGTCGATCACATGGTCGGCCTTCGATGCCGCCGAACGCGCCTTCTCGCTCGGCCAGCCGTCGCGCGGCTTGACGAGACGCAATTCGGAAAGTCCGAAATTGGCCATCGCGCGCGCCACCATGCCGATGTTCTCGCCAAGTTGCGGCTCGACCAGAATGATCGCCGGCCCTTCCGCCAGAAGTTCGCGCTCGCTGTTGGTGCCTGCCATCTCATACCCTTCCAAAGGAATTCGGCGTTTCCCTTGGCATAAAATCGGGCGGAGGCAAAGACGGCAGCTATTCGGGCGAGAAGCGGCTGGTCAGCATGTCGTCGACATACCGCTTGGCAAGCGCCGCGAACTTCGCCTTGACGGAGGTCTCCGGCCGGCCGCCGTCGTAGTCGCTGTTCCAGAAGTTGTCGATGACGTAGCGGCCATTCTCCGAAATGACGTGGACGGTCAGGGATGGCCGATCGAGGTGCGGATCGTTCCCCCAGCAAGACGAGACGTCGAAATAGACGTCGACCGGGGTGACCTTGTCCTTCGCCGGTCGGGGAACGATCTTGAGTTCCTCCATCTCGCAAGGGTCCTGGCTGACGACAACCTCGTCCTGGCCGGTCATCTCCCCTTGCAGGTCGAGCAACTGGTCGCCCAGCGCCGCCATGCGATAGACCGCGGCGAAGCTTGCGCTGTAGATCGACGTCAGCAGCACCTCGTCGAAATAGTCGCTCGCCTCGCTGTTGCCCTCGATCCCGTCCGCGACGGCCATCAGGGCTGCGACCGGGTCCTGCGGTTCGTTTGCGAAGGCGGCGCCGGCGCTCGCGACGAGGAGCGCCATAGAAAAAGCAGCGGCCTTCGTCACTTCGCCAACTCCTCGAGAGAAATGCGCAGCGGCACGTCATTCGCGAAATGGATGTCGTCGATCACGAAGTGCTTTTCGCCACCCTCATCGCCCTCCTCCACCAGCCGATAGGTCACCTTTGTGACCTCTTCCTTGGTCTCGGCATCGCCGTCGTAGCACCAGCTGCGCTTGAAACTGACGAGCACCTCGGTCACAGCGCCCTTCGCCTCCGGCTTGCCGTAGGTGACGTCCTTCGGCGCGCAGCCGTCCTGACCGCCGATCACCGGATCCCAGTCGATCAGGACCTGACTGTGCCCTTCCTTTTGCTTGAGCAGCGCCGTGGTGAAATCGCGGACGAAGCCGTCGCTGAAGTACATGAGCAGCATGCCCGGCGCGAAATAGTCGGCATAAATCGCGTTCGGACCGGGCTCGACGGCGGCGTTGCTGGCCGCCATCTCCATCAGCACCTTGACCGGCTCGTCGGCGTCGGCGGCGAATGCCCCGCCGGCGAACAACGACATGCATGTGGCAACAACAATCTTCTTCATTCCCATGTCTCCCTGAGCGACCGTCACTGGCCGGCAATATCCTTGAGCTCGTCCTTCAGGGACTTACCCGACTGCCCGTCCTCGACGCGGTACATGTCGTCGATCATCGCGCGTCCGTGCTCCTCGACCACGTGGAAGATCAGGACCGTGTCTTCCTTGTAGGCGGGATCGTCGCCGAGGCACTTGCGGTTGTTGAAAAGCGCCGTCACCTGGCCTTCACCATCATCCTCGACGCGGATGTTCTCGAACGCGCAGCCCTCCTGACCGCCGGCGATCGGATCGTAGTCGAACGGGCTCCCGGTCGTCTCACCCTCCGGCGGATCGTAGGCAGGGTGCTTCGACGCCTCGCGATAGGTTTTCGCGAAGTCGGCGCTGAAAAGCTGGCCGAGACGCTCGTTGTCGAAGACATCGTTTGCAGTCGGACTGGTCTCCGACCAGTTCCCGGCGGCGACCTCGATGACGGTCTTGACCGGCACTGTCGGATCGGCGGCGAACGCAGCGGCAGGTGCGCCAACCAGCGAGGCCAGCAAGAGAAAGGATTTCGGCGTTTTCATCGAAGGTGTTTCCGCGGAAAGAAAGGTCCGGGCACTCTAACTCGGGGGCGAGAAACGGCAATCGGCGGAACGGTCCAAATTGCGCGATATATCCGTCCAACTTTGGTGATAAAAACCCTCACATTTGCAGGCCCGCGCCTTTGCCTGACGAGCGTGCAATGCTATAGCGCTCCGGATTTTCGCTTTAACCACCCTCAGGATTTCGATCCGCAGCGCTCAAGAGGCATTCATGAAGAAGATCAAGGTTGCAAACCCGGTCGTCGATCTCGACGGCGACGAGATGACCCGTATCATCTGGCAGTTCATCAAAGAAAAGCTGATCCTGCCCTACCTCGATCTGCAGATCGAATATTACGACCTCTCCGTCGAAAACCGCGACGCCACCAACGACCAGGTGACCGTCGACGCCGCCAACGCCATCAAGAAGCATGGCGTTGGCATCAAGTGCGCCACGATCACCCCGGACGAAGCCCGCGTGAAGGAATTCGGCCTCAAGGAAATGTGGAAGAGCCCGAACGGCACCATCCGCAACATTCTGGGTGGCGTCATCTTCCGCGAGCCGATCATCTGCAAGAACGTGCCGCGTCTCGTTCCGGGCTGGACCAAGCCGATCGTCGTCGGCCGTCACGCCTTCGGCGACCAGTACAAGGCGACCGACTTCAAGTTCCCCGGCAAGGGCACGCTGACCATCAAGTTCGTCGGCGAAGACGGCCAGGTGATTGAGAAGGAAGTCTATCAGGCGCCCGGCGCCGGCGTCGCCATGGCGATGTACAATCTCGACGAGTCGATCCGCGATTTCGCCCGCGCCTCGATGATGTACGGCCTGATGCGCAAGTGGCCCGTCTATCTGTCGACCAAGAACACCATTCTCAAGGCTTATGACGGCCGCTTCAAGGACATCTTCCAGGAAGTCTACGAGAGCGAGTTCAAGGCGCAGTTCGATGAAGCCGGCATCATCTACGAGCACCGCCTGATCGACGACATGGTCGCATCGGCTCTGAAGTGGTCCGGCGGCTACGTCTGGGCCTGCAAGAACTACGACGGCGACGTGCAGTCCGACACGGTCGCTCAAGGCTTCGGCTCCCTCGGCCTGATGACCTCGGTGCTGCTCACCCCCGACGGCAAGACGGTGGAAGCCGAAGCCGCGCACGGTACGGTGACCCGCCACTACCGCCAGCACCAGAAGGGCCAGGAAACCTCGACCAACTCGATCGCCTCGATCTTCGCCTGGACCCGCGGCCTCGCACACCGCGCCAAGCTCGACGACAACGCCGAGCTCGCCCGTTTCGCGACGACGCTCGAAAAGGTCTGCGTCGACACCGTCGAAAGCGGCTTCATGACCAAGGACCTGGCACTGCTGATCGGTCCCGATCAGCCGTGGCTGTCGACCACCGCCTTCCTCGACAAGGTCGATGAGAACCTGCAGAAGGCCATGGCCGCCTGAGCCATCGGCAACCGAGAATGACGAAAACCCGGCCTCGCGCCGGGTTTTTTGTTGCGCCCGCCTGCGTTGCGGCGTTCAACTTCCATCCACGCGAAACCACGAATGGCAGCATGAAGGAGGATTACGCATGACGGAACTGACCTTCTACACCAATCCGATGTCGCGCGGGCGGATCGTCCGTTGGATGCTGGAGGAGACCGGCCAGCCCTACCGGACTGAGATCGTGCCCTTCGGCGCACCGATGAAGTCGCCCGAATACCGGGCCGTCAACCCGATGGGCAAGGTGCCGTCGATCCGCCACGGCGAGACGGTCGTCACCGAATGCGCCGCGATCTGCGCCTATCTCGCCGACGCCTTCCCGGACGCGGGGCTCGCCCCGCCGGCGGACGAGCGCGGCAGCTACTATCGCTGGCTCTTCTTCGCGGCCGGCCCGCTGGAGGCGGCGACCTCCAACCGCGCGCTCGGCTTCGAGGTTCCCGCCGACAGGCAACGCATGATCGGCTACGGATCCTACGAAGACGTCATGGACACGCTCGAACATGCCGTGAAGCGGTCGCCCTACGTGGCCGGCGACCGCTTCACGGCAGCCGATGTCTATGTCGGATCGCATATCGGCTGGGGCCTTCACACCGGCTCGATCGAGAAGCGTCCCGCTTTCGAGACCTATCTGGGGCGTGTCGGCAGCCGGCCCGCCGCCGCCCGCGCCGCCGCGCCGGCAGCCCGGGCAATGTCTGCACTCG
>DATGWU010000674.1:0-4480 GCA_035299345.1 Rhizobium sp. | reverse complement strand
CGGCGATGGCCGTGTGCTTCGGCACCATGGTCGGGTGCACGCGCTGCTCGATGCCGGTGTCGGTCTTCTGTGCAACGCCGAGAAGCTTGATGCGGTAGCCGAGTTCGTTGGCCGCGCGGATGTCCTCGATCGAGATATTGGTGATGCCTTCGAGGTAGATGTCATCGGCGGCGATCTCGCTGCCGAAGGCGAGCGTCGTCATGATCGCGAGCTTGTGGGCGGTGTCGTTGCCCTCGATGTCGAAGCTCGGATCGGCTTCGGCATAGCCGAGTCGCTGGGCGTCCTTCAGGCACTCGCCGAAGGAAAGGCCCTCCTTCTCCATCCGGCTGAGGATGTAGTTGCAGGTGCCGTTCATGATCCCGTAGACGCGGGAAAAATGGTTTCCGGTCAGCGACTCGCGCAGCGCCTTGATCACCGGAATGCCGCCGGCGACCGCCGCCTCGTAATTGAGGAGAGCGCCGTTCTTCTCCGCGATGCGCGCCAGCTCGACGCCGTAGCGCGCGAGCAGCGCCTTGTTGGCGGTCACGACATGCAGGCCCCGCGCCAGCGCCGCCCTGACGGACGTCTCCGCCGCGCCGTTGGCACCGCCGACCAGTTCGACATAGACGTCGATATCGGCATTGGCGGCAAGGTCGAGGGGATCGTCGTACCAGGCGATCCCCGAGAGATCGATGCCGCGATCCTTGTTTCGGTTGCGTGCGGATACCGCCGTAATCTCGATCTTCCGACCGCAGGAGATGGCAAGCTCATTGCTGCGCTGCTGAAGAATGCGAACCAGCGCGGCACCAACGGTGCCCAGACCCGCAATGCCTATCCTGAGGGCATCCGCCATAAGTCAACTTCCCGAAACTTTACGATTGCACAAAAGGCGGCCGCGAGCGGGCCGCCGGGCTTCTGGCCGGCGACGTTATCGCCGCCGGCGGGAAAGCTCAACCTTGGCGGTGAGCGTTCAGAGAGATCACGTTGTGCATCGTCTCGTCGGCCGTCGACAGGAAGCGCTTGAGGTTGCGCGCCGCCTGGCGGATGCGGTGCTCGTTCTCGACCAGCGCGATACGGACATAGTCATCACCCATCTCGCCGAAGCCGATGCCGGGGGCGACGGCAATGTCGGCCTTCTCGACCAGAAGCTTGGAAAACTCGAGCGAGCCGAGTGGACGGAACTTCTCCGGAATCTTCGCCCAGGCGAACATGGTCGCCGCCGGCGGTGGCACTTCGAAGCCGGCCTTACCGAAAGTCTCGACCAGCACGTCGCGGCGGCGCTTGTAGACGGACCGGACCTCGGCGATGTCGGAACCGTCGCCGTTGAGTGCGTGGGTCGCCGCGACCTGGATCGGCGTGAAGGCACCGTAGTCGAGATAGGACTTCACGCGGGTCAGCGCCGCGATCAGCCGCTCGTTGCCGACGGCAAAGCCCATGCGCCAGCCGGGCATCGAGAAGGTCTTCGACATTGAGGTGAATTCGACCGTGATGTCCATCGCTCCCGGGACCTCGAGGACCGACGGCGGCGGTGTGTCGTCGAAGTAGATTTCCGAATAGGCAAGGTCGGAGAGCACGATCAGGTCATGCTTCTTCGCGAACGCGATCACGTCCTTGTAAAAGTCGAGCGAGGCGACGTGCGCCGTCGGGTTCGACGGATAGTTGATGATGAGCGCCAGCGGCTTCGGGATCGAATGGCGCACGGCACGTTCGAGCGGCGGGAAGAAGGTCTCGTCCGGCTCGACGGACATCGAACGGATGACACCGCCGGCCATCAGGAAGCCGAAGGCGTGGATCGGATAGGTCGGATTCGGGCAGAGGATGACGTCGCCCGGCGCGGTGATCGCCTGCGCCATGTTGGCGAAGCCTTCCTTGGAACCGAGCGTCGCGACGACCTGGGTTTCCGGGTTGAGCTTCACGCCGAAGCGGCGGGCGTAGTAGGCAGCCTGGGCGCGGCGGAGGCCCGGGATGCCCTTGGAAGATGAGTAGCGATGGGTGCGCGGGTCCTGGACCACTTCACAGAGCTTGTCGACGATCGCCTTCGGGGTCGGAAGGTCGGGATTGCCCATGCCGAGGTCGATGATGTCGGCGCCACCGGCTCGCGCGCTAGCCTTCAAACGGTTGACCTGTTCGAAAACATAGGGCGGCAGGCGCCGAACTTTGTGAAACTCTTCCATCTCAAACCCCGTGGGATCGCGCGGCAGCATCCGCGCCAAGCGGGTTCGTTTGTTGCTCCTGACATGTTCCGTAACGAACCCGAAACCGGAACAGATCGTTTTGTGATGCAATGGCGAAGCGCTGCGGCAAATCTGTGTCCGTCGACAAAGGACGGACCGGCCGCAGCGAGCGGTCGCACCTCGATTGCTTTGCTTCCAAATTGCAGCAAAGGCAAGCGCTATTTGGCCAGCGCAGCCTGTACGTCGACGCCGTGCTCTGCGGCGAGCTTGCGCAACTCTTCCACCCGCCGCTGGTATTCGGCCTCGGAAATCGTGCCCGCCTTGCGCGCGGAAGCGAGTGCCGACAGCTTCGCCTGCAGCGCCACCGCCTCCTCGTCGCTCATCTGAACGCTTGCGGCCGTCAGTGGCTGGGAGAAATCCGGGTAGCCGTCCGGAGACGTGCCGAGCGCCGGCGCCTGTGGGCTACGGGCCTCGTCGCTGACGGTGACGTCGAGCACGGAGGAACGCGGTTCGGCTGCGGCCGTCTGCCCGCCCGTCGACGAGCATCCCGCGGCGAGCCCGAGTGCACAGGCCAGTGCCAGACCGGAAGCAAGACGCCACGTTTTCATCGCCCACATTGCTGCAATCATACCCATATATCCCAAACCGGCGCAGCGCTGCATCCGACGGTTGATCCCTGCTTCCGAATACGTCAGGAATGGCTTTCGTATCGCTGGAACTTGTAGTCGTTTTCAGGCAGGATAAGCAAACATAAAAGAGGACTCGCACGAGCACTCTCGGGAGGAACAGCTTGAGCAGAGACACCGAAGACGGTGCTAGATCCGGTGCCACGGCCCAAGGCTTCGATCCGAAGCTGATTGAACCCTACATCGTCAAGGATCCGGAAGCGCTGGCAATCAATGTCGCCCGTGCCCTCGAAAACCTCGGCAAGGCCGCCTCGACATGGCTTGCGCCGCGCGAGCGCGGCGAGATCGTCGACCCGGTGTCGCAACCGCTGACGGAACTCGTCAAGACGATGTCGAAGGTCGCCGAATACTGGATGTCGGACCCGAAGCGGACGCTGGAAGCGCAGGGCCTTCTGCTGGCCGGCATGTTCGGCGCCTGGACGCGGACCGCGCAGAGGCTCGCCGGCGGCGAAGGCGCGGAACCCGCGCCGCAGTTCCCGAACGACAAGCGGTTCTCCGACGAGGACTGGCAGCGCAACCCGTTCTTCGACTTCCTGCGCCAGGTCTATTTCATCGGCAGCGACTGGGCCGAGCGCATGGTGCGCGATGCCGAGGGACTCGACGAGCACACCCGGCACAAGGCCGCCTTCTACGTCCGGCAGATCACGGCTGCCCTTTCGCCAGCCAACTTCGTCGTCACCAATCCGCAGGTCTACCGCGAAACGGTAGCGAGCCACGGCGACAATCTCGTGCGCGGCATGAAGATGCTCGCCGAGGACATCGCCGCCGGTGGCGGCGACCTCCGTCTTCGCCACACCGACTACAGCAAGTTCGCCGTCGGCGAGAACATGGCGGTCACGCCGGGCAAGGTGATCGCCCAGAACGATATCTGCGAAATCTTGCAATACGAAGCGGCGACCGGCGCGGTTCTCAAGCGGCCGCTCCTGATCGTGCCGCCGTGGATCAACAAGTTCTACATCCTCGACCTCAACCCGCAAAAATCCTTCATCAAGTGGTGCGTCGACCAGGGACACACGGTCTTCGTCATTTCCTGGGTCAATCCCGACGAGCGGCATGCCACGAAGGACTGGGAGGCCTATATCCGCGAGGGCGTCGATTTCGCCCTCGAGACCGTCGAGAAGGCGACCGGCGAGACCAAGGTCAACGCCATCGGCTACTGCGTCGGTGGTACGCTGCTCTCCGCCGCACTCGCCCTGCACGCCAAGGAGCGCAACAAACGCATCGCAAGCGCCACGCTTTTCACCACACAAGTCGATTTCACCCATGCCGGCGACCTCAAGGTGTTCGTCGACGAGGAGCAGCTCGACGCGATGGAAGAGCGCATGCGGGCGAGCGGCTATCTCGAAGGCTCGAAGATGGCGTCCGCCTTCAACATGCTGAGGGCCTCCGAGCTCATCTGGCCCTACTTCGTCAACAACTACCTGAAGGGCGAGGAACCAATGCCCTTCGACCTGTTGTTCTGGAATTCGGACTCGACCCGGATGGCGGCCGCCAACCACTCCTTCTATTTGCGCAACTGCTATCTCGACAATGCGCTCAGCAAGGGACGGATGAAGATCGCCGGCAAGACCCTGTCGCTGAAGGACGTAAAAATCCCGATCTACAATCTCGCGACCCGCGAGGACCATATCGCTCCGGCCA
>DATGWU010000673.1:0-1508 GCA_035299345.1 Rhizobium sp. | reverse complement strand
AGCGACCACTCCTTTACGGTCTCCCGAGAGGATGCCGACTGAATAGCCCTGTGCCAGCAGGCGGCCGATCGCACCGTCCGCGCCCGGCCGTACCGTATCCTCGAAGCGGAAGCGCTCAAGCTCGCGTCCGTCGAGCGACAGCACGACTTCGGAGGTCGCGTCGTTCTCGCCCGTGGACGTTCCGGCCGTCTCGCAGGCGAACGCGCGACTGCCGAGGCGATAGGTGCCTTCCGGCGTCACGGCTTCGATGCCGGCGCCCGGAATTTCGCGGACCGTGTCGAGCTCCGTCGACGGGCTGCCGCCTGCCGCATGGAGGGCGAGAGAGAGAGGGTGACGGGAATGGGCTGCGAGGCCGGCAGCGACCGCGAGATGCTGCGGATCGACTTCCGAACGGTTGATGAAGCGCGGGCGTCCGAGCGTCAGCGTGCCGGTCTTGTCGAAGGCGATCGTATCGATCTCCGCGAGCCGCTCCATGGCGGAACCGTCCTTGACCATGATGCCGTTGCGGAAGAGACGGCCGGCGGCGACGACCTGCACCACCGGAACGGCAAGGCCGAGCGCGCACGGGCAGGTGATGATCAGGACGGAGATTGCGATCAGCATCGCCTGCTTCCAGTCGCCGCCGAAAACGCCCCAGCCAAGGAAGGTCAGAAGCGCGAGAAGGTGAACCGCCGGCGCATAGATTTGCGCAGCACGATCGGCGATGCGCCGGTAACGCGCCCTGCCCCCTTCCGCCGCTTCCATGAGGCCGATGATTTCGGCGAGGAAGGAATCGCGCGCCGCCGCCGTCGCGCGGATGACCAGCGAACCGGTAAGGCTCAGCGTTCCCGCCTGCACGCCGTCACCGGCGGTGACCGCAAGCGGGGCACTCTCCCCATTGACGATCGAGACGTCCATGTCGCTCGCACCGGCGACGATCTCGCCGTCCACCGGTACCCGGTCGCCAGCAGCGATTGCGATACGGTCCCCGACGCGGATTTCCTCGACGGGCCGGTAGTCGCGAGAACCGTTCTCGCCGAGCACCATGGCGCCGCGGGGGCTGAGCCGCGCAAGGCCGGTAATCGCCGAACGCGCCCGGTCACGCATGACATGGTCGAGCGTGCGGCCGATCAGGAGGAAGAAGAGCAGCGAGACGGTAGCGTCGAACCAGGCATGTTCGCCGTGATGGAAGGTCTCCCACAGCGAGACCACATAGGAAAGCGTGATCGCAAGCGCGATCGGTACGTCCATGTTGGTACGGCCGTGCTTCAGCGCATTCCACGCGGACTGATAGAAGAACCGGCCCGCAATGATCAGCACGGGTGCGGCGATCATCGCCGAGATCCAGTGGAAGAGATCGCGGGTCGCGGCGTCGGCGCCAGACCAGATCGAGACCGACAGCAGCATGATGTTGCCGGCCGCGAAACCGGAGAGCGCGACCGCCCGGATCAGCTTGTTGCGCAGTTCGTCGGACGCTTCGGCAGCCGTCGTGAAGAGGTGGGCCTCGTAGCCGGTCGCGGCAATCGCCC
>DATGWU010000672.1:0-1945 GCA_035299345.1 Rhizobium sp. | reverse complement strand
GCACGCCTCCTCGAGACGATCGCCGACCGCACGGCCGAAATCCTCGAAGTCGCCGTCGCCCGCATCGACGCGCTTGCAGCAGACGTCTTCGTCGACCAGAAGACCGCGAAACGCCGACCGCCGCGTTACCTCGAGGACAAGCTGATCGACATCGCCGGTCACCAGCGCCTCGTCAGCAAGACCCGCGACAGCCTCGTCTCGCTGTCCCGCCTCGTGTCGTTCTTCCGGGCGCTGCCCCTGATGCGCCATGACCAGGAGGCGGGCGAACTCCTGCGGATCGTCAGCCGCGACGTCCAGTCGCTGTCCGAACACGCGGCGTTCGTATCGAACAACATTACCTTCATGCTCGATGCCTCGCTCGGGCTCATCAATGTCGAACAGAATGCGATCATCAAGATCTTCTCGATCGCCTCGGTCGTCTTCCTTCCGCCGACCCTGGTCGCATCCGTCTACGGGATGAACTTTCAATTCATGCCCGAATTGAGCTGGAACTACGGCTACGCCCTTGCTCTTCTGCTGATGCTGCTGTCGGCCGTGATTCCGTTCCTGTTTTTCCGCTGGAAAGGCTGGCTCTGAAGAGCCTGTTTCACTCATGCCTCATACCCATTCGGCTCTGCCCGCTGAGGGCAAGGACTTGCGTCGCCTCCTCGGTCTCGCGATCGGTTCCGTCGGCGTCGTTTACGGCGACATCGGCACCAGCCCGCTCTACGCATTCCGCGAGGCGCTGAAGCCCGTCGGCCACGACGGGATCACGCGGGTCGAGATCATCGGCATCATCTCGCTGATGATCTGGGCGCTGACGATCATCGTCACGCTCAAATACGTGCTGTTCCTCCTGCGGGCGGACAACGACGGCGAAGGCGGTACGCTGTCGCTGCTGGCACTGCTGATGAAACATGCCGGCCGTCATTCGACCGTACTGATGTTCCTGGGGCTGATCGGCGCCGCGCTCTTCCTCGGCGACGCGATGATCACGCCGGCGCTCTCGGTCCTCTCCGCCGTCGAAGGCCTGAAGCTCGCCGTGCCGCAATCGGAGGACTACATCGTTCTCATCTCCGTCGGCATCCTGTTCGGTCTCTTCACTGTTCAGTCTCACGGTACGGGTGTCGTGGCCAAATTCTTCGGGCCGATCACGGTGCTCTGGTTCGTCGCCATGGCGCTCGGCGGGCTCCTCCACATCTCCGATGATCTCGGCATCTTTGCCGCCTTCAACCCGTGGTACGCCGTCACCTTCCTCTGGCGGGAGCAGTTCCTGGGGGTCGTCGTGCTGGGCGCGGTGTTCCTGACGGTCACGGGGGCCGAAGCGCTTTATGCCGACCTCGGCCATTTCGGCCGCAAGCCGATCCAGCTCGCCTGGTTTGCGCTCGTCTTCCCGGCGCTGGTGCTCAATTATCTGGGGCAGGGCGCGCTGGTGCTCAAGCATCCCGAGACGGCGTCCGATCCCTTCTTCCTGATGTTCCCCGACTGGGCACTGCTGCCGATGGTCATCCTGGCGACGGCCGCAACCATCATCGCCAGCCAGGCAGTAATCACCGGCGCCTTCTCGCTGGTGCGTCAGGCGATCCACCTCGGTTTCCTGCCGCGGATGCAGATCCTTTTCACCTCCGAGACCCATACGGGCCAGATCTACCTGCCTTCGGTCAACGCCCTGCTTCTGATCGGCGTGCTCGGCCTCGTCCTGCTCTTCGAAAGCTCGGAAGCACTCGCCACCGCCTACGGCATCTCCGTGACCGGCGCGATGGTCGTGACGACGATCATGGCCTTCGAATTCGTCCGCATCCGCTGGAACTGGTCGCGGGTGGCCGCCACCATCGTCTTGCTGCCGCTGCTTTGCCTCGAACTGGTCTTCCTCGGCGCGAACATGTTCAAGATCCACGACGGCGGCTATGTGCCGGTGTTGTTTGCGGCCGGCTTCACCGTCGTGATGTGGACCTGGCGGCGCGGC
>DATGWU010000671.1:0-5954 GCA_035299345.1 Rhizobium sp. | reverse complement strand
AGAAGCGCGCGGCCGCCAGCGCCAGGAAGCGGCGCGGATTGGCAACGGTAAAGACCGGAACACTCGCCTCGACGGCATGACCTGCCACGACCGCGGCTGCGCCACGTGCCACCGCATCGGCGGCGTAGGCGGCACCGTCGGCCTTCGTCCCGGCGACGGCCACGAACAACATTCCGGGGGCGATCTTGCGGCTGTCGGCGGAAAGACCCGTTATCGCGAGATCGCCGACCTCGCCACCAAGCTGTTCCTTCAGTGTCCGAAACTCGTCATCGGCCAGATCGCGCAGTCGCATGTAATTCCGTTTCCTTGCAGAACAGGCGACCCGCTCGCGAATCGCCTGCATAATTCGAGCATTTTTCTAATAAGAGACGAGCAGCGCCGAGCCGTCTTCCCCGAATTTGGGTTCTACACCGAGAATTGCGGCGCTTCTGCGAATGATGTCCGCCACCATCGGGGCGGCCGAGTTGCCGGCGAGCGCCGCGCCGTTACCCTTGTCCGTCCTCGGCTCGTCGATGACGGTGAGCACCACATATCGCGGATTGTCGATCGGGAAGGCGGCGAGGAAGGCGTTGAAGTTCTTATCGCCGACGTATCGGCCGTTGACGACCTTGTCGGCCGTGCCGGTCTTGCCGCCGACGTTGAAGCCCTCGACGCGTGCCTTCTTGCCGGAACCTTTGATGCCGTTCACAGCGAACAGATAGCGCATGTCGTCGCTGGTCGTGGGACGGAGGACCTGCTGGGCCACCTGGTCCGCCTGCTCCCGCGTGCGCGTCAGGAAGGTCGGCTGAATGAGCTTGCCGCCGTTCATCAGCGCGACGCCGGCAACCGCGGTCTGCAGCGGCGTCGTCGAGACCCCGTGGCCGAAAGAGATGGTGATCGAGTTGATCTTCTTCCATTCCCGCGGCTGGCTCGGGGTCGCGACCTCCGGCAGCTCGGTCTGCATGCGCGTGGTGAGGCCCATGCGCTCCAGGAACGCCTTGTGCCCTTCCGTGCCCACCGTGTCGGCGATCTTGGCGGTGCCGATGTTCGAGGAATACTGGAAGATCTCCGGCACGCTCAGGATGCGGTTCTTGCCGTGGAAGTCCTTGATCGTATAGCGGCCGATGCGGATCGGGTAACGGGCGTCGAAGGTGTCGGAGAGCTTCACCTTGCCCGAATCGAGGCCCATGGCGAGTGTGAAGGACTTGAAGGTCGAGCCCATCTCGAACGTGCCGTTCGACATGCGGTTGAGCCAACCTTCCTGAGCGCTCGCGGCCGGATTGTTGGGATCGAAGTCCGGGACCGAGACCATCCCCAGGACTTCGCCGGTGTGGACGTCGAGGACGACGGCGCCGGCGCCGAGTGCCTCGAATTTCTTCACCGCGTCGACCACCACGTCATGCACGATGTTCTGCACGCGAAGGTCGATCGACAGGCGAACCGGTTCGAGCGGTGTATCGGTGGTCATGCCGAGTGCGGTGAGATCGGCCAGCCCCTGGCTGTCGATGTAGCGCTCCATCCCGGCCATGCCACGGTTGTCGATATTGACATAGCCGACGATATGCGAGGCCGTGGTGCCGCCGGGATAGAAGCGGCGCTTCTCGGGCCGGAAGCCTATGCCCGGAATGCCGAGCGCCAGGATCTGGCTCTGCTGCTTCGGCGTGAGCTGGCGGCGCAGCCACTGGAAGCGCGAGTTGGAGGAGAGCTTCTTGTAGGTCCCCTTGATGTCGATATCCGTCAGCACCGTCGCAAGCTTCTCGACCGCTTCGTCGGGATCGACGATCTTGTGCGGCTCGGCAAAGAGCGACACCGTGCGGATGTCGGTCGCGAGCACCTCGCCGTTGCGATCGAGGATGTCCGGTCGCGACGCCATCAGCCGGTCGGCCGGCATGATGCTGGAGACGGTTTCCGGGTGGGCGTAGCCGTACTGGACGAGCCGCCCGCCGATCACGCCGTAGGCGACGACGAAGCCGGCGATCATCAGGCCGACACGCTTGCGTGCGAGTTCCGACTTTCGCTTGCCGGTTCCCTTGATGGCGACGGTCTTGCCGCTGACGGCCCGGTCGCTGCCGGTCGCGAAATGGGCCTGACTCTTCAAGAGCATGATGCGTGAGAGGAAAGACATCAGGGCTTCACCGATCCTGTTGTGATGAGATCCGAGACGGGATCCTTGCTCTTCTCGCCCTCGGCCACTTCGGGCTGGGGCACCTCACTCTTCAACATCGGCAGTTCGACCGGTTGCACGAGTTGTTCGGGCGCCGTCGGCTGCAACTGCAATTCCGGCCCGTAGACGGCAAGCAGCCGCTCGAGCCGGTTCGGCTGGGTCAGAAGCGCCCAGTCGGCTTTCAGGAGATCGATCGTATCCTTCTCGAGCTTGATCTCGGCCTCGAGACGGCGAACCTCCTGCAGCTTTTCATCCGCATGATGCTTGATCGAATAGGTGACGGTCGCAGCCGCGACCATCGTGCCGATCATTATGAGATCAAGGGTTTTCAGCATGACTCATCCTCCGATCCGGTCGAGGCTGGCGAGGTCGGGCAGATCGAAGATGGACATGTCCGCCTTCGGCGCCTTCACGTTCGTGCGTATGCCGGCCCGAAGCTTGGCGGAACGGGCGCGCGGATTGGCATCCGCCTCCGCATCACTTGCTGCGACCATGCCCTTGCCGACAGGCTCGAACGTCGCAGGCGTCCCCTGCACCATCGGCAGGTGGCGCGAGCCGGACGCCTTGCCCGAGCGCTCGGTGAAGAACTTTTTGACGATCCGGTCTTCGAGCGAGTGGAAGGTCACCACCACGAGACGGCCGCCTGGCTTCAGCGCGCGTTCGGCGGCAAAGAGCGCCTGCGCCAGTTCGCCGAGCTCGTCGTTGACGAAGATGCGCAGCGCCTGGAAGACGCGGGTGGCCGGATGGATCTTGTCCTTCGCCTTGCGCGGCGTCACGATCTCGATCAGGCCGGCGAGGTCGCGCGTCGTGCGGAACGGCTCGCTCGCCCGCTTCTTCTCGATCGCCCGGGCGATGCGCCCCGCCTGTTTTTCCTCGCCGAGGAATCCGAAGATGCGAATGAGATCACCGACCTTGGCGCGATTGACGACATCCGCCGCCGAGACACCCTCAGCCGACATGCGCATGTCGAGCGGACCGTTCTTCTGGAAGGAGAAGCCGCGCTCGGCCTCGTCGATCTGCATCGAGGAGACGCCGATGTCGAGTACGACGCCGTCGAGCCCCTCGGCGGGCGCATGGAGGTCGAGCTCGGAAAAGCGCGAATGGATGAGCGTCAGATGGCCGCCGCGCGCCGCCACCAGCGACTGGCCGACGGAGATCGCCGTCGGGTCGCGGTCGAGCGCAATGACGTCCGCGCCGGCGTCGAGGATGGCAGTCGTATAGCCACCCGCCCCGAAGGTGCCGTCGAGAATGATCTTGCCGGATGCCGGTTCGAGCGCCGCGAGCACCTCGGGCAGCAGGACTGGAATGTGGCGAACCGGTCCGCCGTCGGCACCAGAGATTTCTGCGCCAGGATTAGCCACCATTCCAAGTCCCCGCCTTACTGTGGCCGCAACCCTCGTAGCTTGCGCGCCTGCCTCGCCGCCGCCTGCGCCTCGAGAAAGGCCTGCGGCTGCCAGAGCTGAAAATGATCCGCCCGACCGACGAACGTGACCTCCGAGGTGATGCCCGTGAAGTCGCGAATGAAGTCGGTCACCATCAACCGCCCCTCGGCATCGAGTTTCATGAAGACGCCGCCACCATGCACGAGCAGCGACATCTCGTTCGCCAGCGGCGAAAACGGATCCTCGACGGAGATCTGCCGTTCGTATCGCTCCAGCAGATCGGGCCCGCCGACATTGACCGCCGGAAACACGAAATCCTGGAGACAGTAAAGCTCCTGGATATCGCGCCTCGCCAGGACAGACCTGAACGCCGCCGGAACGGACACCCGCCCCTTCGTATCGATCCGGTTTGTCACATTGGACAAGAAGCGGTCCATCAAAACCTGCCGCCGCTCCTTTTGACAGGAGATGAACCATCCACCCCCTGAAACGCGAGAACACGTGCACCGCCTCCAAAGACAGGGAGAACTGCAGGTCACCCACTGCGGGCGACGCTCCCTGGCCTTCGATTCTTGGGGTGGAGATCCACCCTGAAACGGTATTCGAATGGGATAACATGGGACAGTATGGGCGTCAATGGGACAGGGCGGTTCGAAGCTCTCAAAGAGCGTCAAATGTTTATAAGCGGTTAAGCTTAACGAAAGGTTATGGAAGAGCGCGCGTGCGGCCGGCCGCATGCCCTTTTGCGGCCGCGCCGTGGCACCTGAATTCCCATTTGTTTCAGCGAGTTGTTGGGAGAGACGCCGACGGCAGCCGAGCCGCCGCAGCAGAAAAAAGGAAGAGTGCCAGTCGGCCTGTAAGCCGGGTTCTGTATGGCTCCGGTCGCCCGGAACGTGGCAGCCATTCATCTGGGACAGCGTTTGCACGCTGCCTCACGCAACCCACCCGGATGACTGGCCCGGAAACCGGCTGTGGCGCCGCTTGCGCGACACCCACGTCATCCCTATTCGGTCTTGCTCCCGGTGGGGTTTACCGTGCCGTCCCTGTCACCAGCGACGCGGTGGGCTCTTACCCCACCCTTTCACCCTTACCCCGCCGACTTTTACGTCCTCGTTCGGACGGAAAAGCAGGCGGGGCGGTTTCCTTTCTGTGGCACTATCCCTGAGGTCGCCCTCGCCGGACGTTATCCGGCACCGTGTTTCCGTGGAGCCCGGACTTTCCTCACCCTACCGCCTTTCGGCACTGGTAGAGCGCGGCTGCCCGGCCGACTGGCAAGCGCTAGATAGTGGAGTGCCGCGGCAAATGCCACAGAAAACGTCCGTCCGGACGCACTGCTTCGCACTTTATCGGAAACGGGGCGCGAAAACCGCCTGGTCCTCGGCGGAAAGCGCGCCGTCGAGCAGCAGCCGCGCGCCGAGCCGGCCGATCTCGTCGGAGCTCTTCGCCGCAGCGCCGCAACCGCCAGTGACGACCGCGATCCGCTCCTCGTCGACATAGCCGATCGCCGGATAGCCGCTCGGGGTGAACGAGGTGACGCAGGCGCCCATGGTGACAGCCGTATTCACCACGCCGGGAACCAGTTCGGCCGCGATTCGCGTCAGGTGCCTTCGGGTCGTCTCGCGCCCGCCGCTGCGGTGCCAGGCACGAACCTCCGGCTCGCTCATGAGCTCGAGGTCGTCTGGATCGCCGCCGATCTTCAGGTAGACCTTGCCGTCGGGATAGTGAACCGGCGGCAGCAGGTAAACGTGGTCGAGCGGATCGTCGGGATGGTGGATGAGCGACGGCATGCCGGCGAAGGCTTCAAGATCTGCTTCCGGTATCTCGAAGAAGGCGACCGTGCGGGCATAGACCTTGAGATCGACGGGTCGCGGCAGCAAGTGCTCGGCGATTGAAAAGCCGCCGGCGGCGACCAGCACGCGATCCGCATAATAGGTATTGCCCTCGGCGGTCCTGACCGCCACGCCGCGGATGTCGTCGCGGACGGACACCACCGTCTCGGCGATCAGGGTCGCCCCTTCCCTGTGGGCGAGACAGGACTGCGCCCGCACCATCTGCCGCGGATTGACGTATCCCGCTCCCGCCGCCTCATGGATCCCCTCCTGCCCTGCGCCGAAGGAGAAATAGGGAAAGCGTTCGGCAAGCGCGGTGCAGCCAAGCATCTGCGGCGCGACGCCGGTGCGATCGGCCGCATCGCAGATGCGCTGGACATAGGGATCGCTCCCGCCCCGCTTCGGTCCGACCATGAGGCAGCCCACCTCGTGGTAGAAGTCGACGCCGCTCTCCCGTTCGAGTTCCCGGTAGCGGGCGATCGAGCGGTTGGCGAGCGCCGCCCACACGGGGTCCGGATCGATCGTGCGGGTAATCCGCGCCTCGTCGTAATGGCTGGCGAAGACGCCTTCGTGGCGTGCGGGATCGGCCGGCTCGTGGGG
>DATGWU010000670.1:0-2674 GCA_035299345.1 Rhizobium sp. | reverse complement strand
GTCTTGATGTCCTTTTCGACGGCGGCCATGGCTTCCGGCGTGACGTTCATGATGTGCCGGGCATAGGCAAGCCGGATGTCGACCATGCCCTTGTCCATCAGTCGCACCTGGTCGATCGAGGGAAGGAGGCGGTCGGCGATCTCGCTGGAGCGTTCGAAGAGCTTGGAGACGCCGGAAACGGCGGAAAACGAGAGGCCGGCGGTAATCACCGCGATCGACGCCAGGCTGAGGATCAGCGAGGTCTTGACGGTAGGGCGCTTCATGGAAATTCCTTCTGAAAATACGGCTCCGTGCGCCGGAGAGGACGGCACGCGGAGATGGCAGTGATCGGAAAACATGATCGGCCGGAAGCGGCTTTTGGGAGTCGGCTTCCGACAGGCGACGGCCGGCGCGGGGCCACTTCATCTCGCCCGCCTCGCGAGATCGCGGGGCAATATTGTTCTGCAACGGAATGGTTGAGATGCGGTTAACTGCGGTTGAATCGCCAAACCAAACTGCACGCGGAAGGTTCTAATACAGGCATCCTCATCTGCGCTCTTTCGTAGAATTCGAAAAAGCTCATGCACTGTGTTCCGGCGCGCCGTCGCGGAAGAAAAGAGGTACGCTGTTGCAGAGGGCAATACCTCGGCAAAATAAAGAAATACTTCAAATTCCGGTTTTATCGCGACAGCAAGATCCAGGTCACGCCCGACTGGAGGTCGGGAGTGCCGAACGTCGCGCTCCGGTGTCGGTGCTTATTCGCGGTCGAGGGGCTCGGTGCCCTGGGGCTTGCCGGCGCGGTCGAGGCGGATCTTCTCGATGCGGTTTTCGGCCGCGGCCAGCAGTGTCTCGCAATGCTTCTTCAGCTGTTCGCCGCGCTCGTAAATGGCGATCGACTCGTCAAGCGCCACGTCGCCACGCTCCAGACGCGCCACGATGCTCTCCAGTTCGGCGACGGCCTTCTCGAACGAATAGCCGGAAAGATCGGCCTGGGCGGCGCTTTCGGTCATGGTCAACCCTTCATCAGTCTCATGATATGCATGCCCGCCGATTCGGCGAGGCCTTCCAGATCATAGCCGCCTTCGAGAAGGCTGACGACCCGGTTATGGGCGAATTTGTCCGCCACTTCCATCACCCGCCCCGTCGCCCAGTCGAAATCTTCACCGACGAGATTAAGTTGCGCCAGCGGGTCGCGATGGTGCGCGTCGAAGCCGGCGGAGATCAGGACGAGGTCGGGGCGGAAGTTTTCGAGCGCCGGCAGGACGCGCGCCTTGAACGCCTCGCGGAAGTGTTCGCTGCCGGAGTTCGGCGAGAGCGGCGCATTGACGATGTTGCCGAAGGCACCGGTCTCTTCCTTCTTGCCCGTGCCGGGATAGAGCGGCATCTGGTGCGTCGAACAGAAGAGCACGGCGCGCTCGTCCCAGAAGATGTCCTGCGTGCCGTTGCCGTGATGCACGTCCCAGTCGACGATCGCCACCCGCTCGACGCCGTGATGGCGCATCGCGTGGCGGGCGGCGATGGCGATCGTGTTGAAGAGGCAGAAGCCCATGGCCTTCGCCTTCTCGGCATGGTGGCCCGGCGGACGGCAGGCGACGAAGGCATTGGCGATCTCGCGTGCCATCACGGCGTCGACGGCGGCCATCGCGCCGCCGATCGCCGTCAGCGCCGCCTGCAGGCTCTTCGGTGAGACATAGGTGTCGGTCTCGATCCGGTTGATCTCGCCCTCTTCCTCGGGGATCTGCCGCATCACCGAGAAGAGGTGTTCCTCCGGATGGGCGAGCAGCACCGCATCCTCGTTCGCCTGCGGCGCCTGCTTCCGCTGCAGCGGCGCGAAGGCGGGATGTTCGAGCGCGATGTTGATCGAGCGCAACCGGTCCGGCCGCTCCGGATGGCCGGGCGGCGTCAGGTGCTCCAGAAAAACCGGGTGCTCGTAGAGGCGTGTGGTCATGGTCGTCCCCGGGTCAGATGATGTTCTCGGCCGGTCGGCCCGAAGTAACCTTCTTCGTCTTCGCGGGCCATTCTATGACCCCGCGGCGAGGTGCGCCACCACTCCGCCGAACCGATTGACAACTGTCAACAGAAGCCGTCGTTCCCGCCGCTCCTTGTTCTTCCTCGTCGAATGAACGTATAAATGCCCTGGCATGAGGGAGAGGGCAGGCAGGCCATGGACGACATCGCGCGCGTCGAAGTGACGGAAATCATCGTTCCCTATCGCGACATCGATATGACGGGGCGGATGCACAATGCCGCCTATCTCGCCCATGCCGAGACCGCGCTCAGCCACTTCTGGCGCTATCGCCCGCCGCTCGAAGACGAGCCGCACTTCCAGCCGACCAAGATCGAAATCCGCCTGCACCAACCGCTGCATCTCGACGACCGAGTGAAGCTCACGGTTCGCGTCGACAAGATCGGCATGAAATCGGTCGGCTTCGACATCCTCATCCAGCGCGAGGCGACACTCGCGGCGGAGGTCGAGATCGTCTGGGCGGCGACCGGCAGGGATGACGACGAGCCGGTCACGCTGCCGGAAACCCTGCGCGACTGGCTCTACAGCTATCTGCCGTGAGGTGAGCGGCAGCCGCCGCGCTCACGCTCCCGTCACGCGCCAGATGACATCGCCGACATCGTCCGCGACCAGCAGCGAGCCGTCCGGCCCGATGGTCACGCCGACCGGGCGGCCATAGGAGAATTTCTC
>DATGWU010000669.1:0-4580 GCA_035299345.1 Rhizobium sp. | reverse complement strand
CGAAGCGGGCGACATCGGTGCGGCCGTCGGCATCTTTGACGCGGCCTGCTCGTCGCTCGCCGTGCTGGCGCTCGGTCTGATCGTGGCCGCGATCCTGCTCTGAGGGCATTCCGGCCTATTGGTGTTTGTTTACGCTTTTTGCGCTAATATCAGTTTGTTCTCACGCTCAACGGGAGTGTTCGGGGGATGCGCCGGCTTGTCGTCTTGTTCTTGATTGCCGTCTTCTCGGTTGCCGGCGCTGCTGCGGCGCTCGCCGATACCGTCATCGCCCAGATCAGCCTCTCGGCGCAAACGATGCGGGTCTCGGTGAACGGCGAGCCGCAATATACCTGGAAGGTCTCCACCGCGCGGCGCGGCTACCGAACGCCAACGGGCATCTTCACCGCCCGCTGGGCATCGCGCTATCACCGGTCGCGCAAGTATGACAATGCGCCGATGCCCTACGCGATCTTCTTCAAGGGCGGCTATGCCATCCACGGCACCTACGAGGTGAGGAGCCTCGGCCGGCCGGTCTCGCACGGCTGCGTGCGGCTCCACCCGGATAACGCGGCAATTTTCTTCGCCCTCGCCACCAGCAACGGCCTCGCCAACACCAAGGTCATCATCGCCCGCTGAGATCGCAACGCCAAACCACGCCCGGCTTGGGCGGGTGTCGTGTAGTCCACGAGGCTGGCTTGCCGATAGAAATCAGTCGTTGCCGGCGACGCAGCGCAGCCGTTCGAGGCTCGGCACCGTGACGTGACGGTTGTTCTCGATGACGATGATGCCTTCCTTGCGCAGCTTCGTCATCTGCCGGCTCACGGTCTCGATCGTCAGTCCGAGGAAATCGGCGATATCGGCACGCGACAGCGGCAGGTCGAACGTGCGTGGGCTCGCGTTCTCCGGATCGATGTGCGTGGCGATCAGGTGCAGGAAACTCGCGACCTTCTCCTGGGCCGTCTTGCGGCCGAGGGTGAGCATCCAGTCACGCGCCTCGTCGAGCTCCTTCAGCGACTGCTCATAGAGCATTCGCTCGAAATCCGGCGTCTCGTTGACGATGCGGTCGATCAGCGCCCGCGGGAACGTGCAGATCTCGGTGTCCGTTGCCGCTTCGGCCGTGACGGTGCTCTCTTCCTGATGCGGCCGGCCGAGGAAATCCGGCGCGAACTGCAGACCGACGATCTGCTGGCGGCCGTCAGCCATCATCTTGGAGAGCTTCACCACCCCATTCAGGATGTTGCTGTAGGTGGAGACGGACTCGCCCTGGCCAATGACCTCGTTTCCCGCCTCGACCTTGCGGCGGGAAGAGTGCTTGTTGAGTTCCATCAGTTGCGGAACGCTGAGGCTCGCGCAGACACCACCATGGCGTGCTTCACAGGCCTTGCAGACCGCAGGGCCTTCACACTCCAGAACGTTTCTCTTGAGGGCATCCATAATGTCGATCGGTCTCATCTGCCCGCCCATCCCTACGCCTGATCGCGCTTACAAGGAACGCCCTGTTTCGACCGCGAAAGGTGCCGAGCACCCTCCGGTTTTCTTATGCCGTAATTTTAACAGCAAATTGATCGAAGTCAAAGGCTGGGGGCTCTTCTACTGTTAATAATTAAGCAATTGCTTATCCTGACAATTGCGGTGAACTTCATGCGAGAAGGCCTTCTGGGCAAGTATTCGGGCGCGGTGCCACGTTACACGAGTTATCCGACCGCGCCACATTTTCACGAGGGCATCGGCTGCGACAAATATGCGCAATGGCTACAGAATCTCGGAAAAGGGCAAGATATCTCGCTCTATATCCACATTCCTTATTGTGACCGGTTGTGCTGGTTCTGCGCCTGCCACACGAAACACACGCTGAAATACGATCCGATCACGGCCTATCTCGAAGCGCTCCATAGTGAGATCGCCCGCGTCGGCGGGCTCGTCGATCGCGCCGCGAAAGTGAGTGCGGTGCATTTCGGCGGCGGTTCGCCGACCATGCTGAAGCCCGAGGACATGATCGCTCTCATGGCGGCACTGCGTTCACACTTCTCCTTCCGCGACGATGCGGAGATCAGCGTCGAGATGGACCCGAACGATCTCGATGACGCCCGCTACGACGCGCTCGCCGCGATCGGCATGACGCGCGCGAGCCTCGGCGTTCAGGATTTCAATCCGGACGTGCAGAAGGCGATCAACCGCATCCAGACGTTCGAGCATACCAAAGGTGTCGTCGAGGCGGTCAGGGCGCGGGGCGTGCACTCGGTCAATTGCGATATTCTCTACGGCCTGCCGTACCAGACGCTGGAGACGCTGGAAGCCACCGTCCGGGATATCCTGTCGCTCGCACCCGACCGCATCGCGCTCTTCGGCTATGCCCACGTGCCGTGGATGAAAAAGCACCAGACGATGATTCCAGAAGAAGCGCTTCCCGGCGTCGAGATGCGTTTCCGCCAGATGAACCGCGCCGCCGAGATGCTGGTGGAGGCGGGGTACGAAGCGATCGGCATCGACCACTTCGCCCGGCCCGGCGACAAGCTCGCGATCGCGAGCCGCGAGGGGCGGCTCCGCCGCAACTTCCAGGGCTATACCGACGACGCGGCAGAAGCGCTGATCGGCCTCGGGGCCTCCTCCATCGGTCAATTGCCGGAAGGCTATGTCCAGAACATGCCGGCGACCGGCGAGTACCAGAAGATGGCGTTGGGGCAGGGGCTGACGGTCGTGCGCGGCATCGAGCTCACCGACGACGACCGGATGCGCGCCAAGGTCATCGAGGATCTGATGTGCCGCTTTGCCTTCTCCTTCGTCGAGCTACGGAACCGATTCCCCGAGATCGCCGAGAGGGTCATCGCCGAAGCACGGCAGTATGTCGCGAGCAATGGCGACGGCGTCTGCGAGATCGCAAACGACCAGTTCCGCATCACCGAGACCGGCAGGCCTTTCACCCGCAGCATCGCGGCGGTCTTCGACAGTTACCTCTCGACCGGCAAGGGTCGCCATTCGATTGCTGTTTGAGCAACACTGCAACGGCAAATTTTCCTGCCGGTGAAACAGGGCATTGGCTTTTGGGCGAGTTTTCCCTATGTGGAACTCGGATTTAAGACATATGAGGTAATTGGCGTGAGCGCTACATTCGACAAAGTTGCCGACATCATCGCTGAAACGAGCGAGATCGATCGCGAAACCATTACGCCCGAAAGCCATACGATCGACGATCTCGGCATCGACAGCCTGGACTTCCTCGACATCGTCTTTGCGATCGACAAGGAATTCGGCATCAAGATCCCACTCGAGCAGTGGACGCAGGAAGTCAACGAGGGCAAGGTTTCCACCGAGGAATACTTCGTTCTCAAGAATCTCTGCGCGAAGATCGACGAATTGCGCGCCGCCAAGGGCTGATCGGCCCGGCGGACGAAGCACGATGCTGCTCGAATACTTCCAGATGATCGACAGGGTGGAGGCCGTGAGCCTCCGCGACGGCAAGCTCCGGGCACGCTCGGTCGTGCCGGAGAAGAGCCCTGTCTTCGAAGGTCACTTTCCCGGAATGCCGCTCGTCCCCGGTGTGCTGCTGATCGAGACGATGGCGCAGGCCTCTGGCTTCCTCGTGCTCGCCGTCAGCGGCTTTTCGGCTATGCCCTTCCTGATGTCGGTCGACGGCGCGAAGATGCGCAGTTTCGTCGAGCCCGGCGCCGTGCTCGACATCGAAGCCGAGCTCGAACACGACGGTTCGGGTTTCGCCGTCACCAAGGCGAGGATCGCTTCGGGCGGCAAGAAGATCTGCGACGCCCAGCTCAAGCTGCGCACCATGCCGTTCAGCGAGGTACCGCTCGCGGAGATCGTCCGCAACCGGGCAGTCGAGGTCGGGCTGATGGCGGCCCTCGTGGCGGACGGCGCCGCCTGAGCGACAGGCCGCCCCTGCGGATTTTTCGATAAGCCCTGTCGTCAGGCGAAAGCTATTGCCAGCGCCGCCGCGCAGGGCGTAGGGATGCGCCGGATGGAACGCCGGTCGAAGGATTCCGGCTGAAGGATAGAGAATGAGCAAGAAGCCGAACGACGTGGTGATCACCGGTATTGGCATCGTCACCTGCCATGGAACCGGCAAGGAGCCGCATATCGCCCTGCTGTCCGCCCCGGCCGCACCCGCGCCGGCGGTGGAGACGGAGAAATTCAGGCCGTATCCGGTCCACCGCCTGCCGGAGATCGACTGGTCGACGCAGATCCCCAAGCGCGGCGACCAGCGCCAGATGGAGAACTGGCAGCGGCTCGGCGTCTATGCGGCCGGACTTGCTCTCGACGATGCCGGGCTGAAGGACAATGCCGAACTCTGCGGCACGATGGACCTGATCGTCGCGGCCGGCGGCGGCGAGCGCGACGTCAATGTCGATACGCTGATCGTCAACGAGGCCCTGCGCCGCAATGATCGCGACAGGCTGCTTGTCGAGAAGCTGACGACCGAGCTTCGCCCGACGCTGTTCCTGGCGCAGCTTTCCAATCTCATGGCCGGCAATATTTCGATCGTGCACAAGGTCACCGGTTCCTCCCGCACCTTCATGGGCGAGGAAGCCGCCGGCATTTCGGCGATCGAGACGGCTTTCGCGCGCCTGCGTTGCGGCCAATCCACCCAC
>DATGWU010000668.1:0-10413 GCA_035299345.1 Rhizobium sp. | reverse complement strand
CGATCCGCACCGGCTGCGCGAGGTCCTCGACCATGCGGCGGATGACCGCCACCTGCTGATAGTCCTTCTCGCCGAAATAGGCGGTGTCCGGCTGAACGATGTTGAAGAGCTTGGTGACCACAGTCGCAACGCCGGCGAAATGGCCCGGTCGGGCCGCGCCTTCGAGTTCGCTTCCGAGCTTCGGAACGTCGACCACGGTTTCCATCGGACGCGGATACATGTCGGCTACGGTCGGAGCGAAGAGGAAATCGACCCCGGCGGCTTCGAGCATCGCGCTGTCGCGCGCAAGATCGCGGGGATACTTGTCGAGGTCCTCGCTGGCGCCGAACTGCAACGGATTGACGAAGATGGAGACCACCGTCACGTCATTCCCGGTTCGGGAATTCGCCACGAGCGTCATATGCCCATCATGGAGATAGCCCATGGTCGGCACGAAACCGACCGTCTTCCCCGCCCTCCGGAGCGGTGCGAGGCGCAGGCGCAACTCCTCGATGGTGCTGACCGTTTCCATCCGGCCTCCTCCTTTTCGCACTTGCGAAGGCTCACTAGCGCGCGCGTGAAAAAAAGGCAATTGATGAAATCGGGGGCAGGCCTTCGGCTAAGGGAGTATGTCGGCGCTGCGGACGATCTCGACGCCCTTTTCCCGCATCTCGGCGATTGCCGTCTTCACGCCCTCCGGATCGATGCCACGGCTCGCATCCTCGATGAAGCGGACCTTCACGCCGGGTAGCATCTCGACGGCATCGAGCGCCGAGAATTTCACGCAATAGTCGGTCGCAAGTCCGCAAATGTCGATCTCGTCGACGCCCTTCTCCTTCAGATAGTCGGCAAGCCCGGTTAGCGCCGCGCGGTCGTTGTCGCGGAAGGCCGAATAGCTGTCGACCGCCGGATTCTGTCCCTTGCGCTGCACGTGGTCGATGCGATCGACGTCCAGGTCCGGGTGGAAGGCAGCGTCTTCAGTTCCCTGCACGCAATGGTCCGGCCAGAGCATCTGCGGCTTGCCGGAGAGCTCGCCCATTTCGAAAGGAACCTTCCCCGGATGCGAGGACGCGAAGCTTCCGTGGCCCGGCGGATGCCAGTCCTGCGAGGCGATCACGAGGTCGTATCTGCCGCTCGCCATCAGGGTGTTGGCGACCGAAACGACCTCGTTGCCACCGGAGACCGGCAGGTTTCCGCCGGGGCAGAAACCGTTCTGGATATCGATCAGCAGCAGGGCTCGGGCCATCGTGGTTCCTCGGTTCGCGTTGCCCGGGCAGGATGGCGACCACGCCTTCCGGGATCAAGGGCAAAAGCATCGCACTGTCAACGGAAGCGGATAAATGCCTGATGCGGAAGACGATCCCGCTTCTCTTGCATGGCGGACCGGCGGCGTTATTCTTCCCGTGGCTGGAAATGGGCGAGGAGACAACTGACATGCCGACACGGAGATTGCACCGGAAGGCGCCCTCGCTCACCGCCGTCACCTTCGCCTTCGTGGCGGCGAGCGCGATCGTCGTCGGCCTCATGCTGTTCTTTCTGATGCGCGAGCGGCTCGAGACCTATGGGCGCGAGACGATGGCGGCAGAGATCGGCGTCCGCGCCGACGGTGTCCAGACCGTGCTCGAGCATCTTCTCTATGACGAGTGGTCGCGTCTCAAGGTTCTGGCGCAGGAGGTTGGAGCCGACGACCCCGAAACGATCCGCAGGAAGCTGCAGACACTGGCCGGCGAGGGAAGTGGGCTCGCCTGGGCCGGCTATGCGGGGCTCGACGGCAGGATTCAGGCGTCTACCGGGGATGTCATGTTCGGGGAGGATGTGTCCGCGACCTCGTGGTTCCAGGCGGGTCTGAGCAAGCCGACGGCCGAGGATGTTCACCAGGCCACGCCGCAGCAAGGGCAGGGGCGCCTGCCCCGCTCGGTGCTGTTCGCGGCGCCGGTGCACAATGCGGACGGCCAGGCGCGGGGCGTGGTTTTCGCGCGCATCGACCTCTCCTCGGCGACGGTTCGGTTGCGCGACATGGCGAGGGCACTCGATCTCGACATCGTGCTCATCGATTCGTCCGGTTCCATCATCATGCAGACGCGCGGACGGGCGGAGGACGCGCCCGATCTGCCGAGCCTGCAGGCGGCGCGGGCCGGCGCATCGATGGTCAGCCTCGAACGCTGGCCCGACGGAAAGTCGTATTTCAGCGCCGCTGTGCCGGAGATAACCTATCGTGACCTGCCCTCGCTCGGATGGAGTCTGGTCGCTCGCGTTCCGGCGGATCTGGCGGTGGCGCCGGCGGAGCAGTTGTCGCGCGGCATGATCTTCTATCTCGCGAGCTTTGGGCTGATGTTGCTGTTGCTGACGATGATCTTCGTGGAATCCTTCATCCGTCCGTTCGGCTTGCTGGCGCGGACCGCGAGCAAGATCGCCGACGGTGCCGAGGTCTATCCGCCGGACACCAACCGCACGCGCGAACTGCAGATGATCACCGCGGCGATCGTGCGTCTGCAGACGCGGCTGCACCGCCATTGAGCCCGACAGGTTCTACCGTACATGGGAACCGAAGACGAGATCGTGCAGGATCGCGCCGATCCTCGTTCGCGTGACACCCGGCGCTGAGCCTTCGGCGTAGAGCCTGCGAAGCAGCGCCTCGTATTGCCTGTCGGTCGTGTCGAGTGAGATCAGGCCGCCGTCGGGTGTCGTCTCGATGACATAGCCCGAGACGTCGCCGACATCCCGCACCGAGATTTCGACGGGCGAACCCTCCGCCAGAACCACGCCGCGCACAAGGGCCGATTGCTGGGTCAGGTCGGTGAGCCAGACGCGGTGGAGGCCATCGTCGAGGCGCATCAGAACGCGCTGCGGCCGGTCGTCGAGATGGCTTTCGATGCGGGGCATTTCCACGCAGACCATGATCGTCACGGCGAGCGTCATCAGATTGTAGAGGCTCCAGAACAGCACGATCGATTTGCCTTCTCCTGCGTCGCTGAAAACGAAGCGGTCGGAGACGAGACCGATGAAGAGGCCGATGACGGTAAGGGCCACGAGGACGAGAAAGGGCGCCATGAGGCGCCACTGCACGACGAACTGGCTGCGATCCCCGCCCTTCGCCGTCACCTTGAAGCTGCGGTTCTTCGGCCGGATCAGCCCGGTCCAGGTCGCACGCATGATCGGGATCGCGCCGAGCAACTGGCTGACGTCGTTGACGATCGGAATGACGAGGCCGCGCGAGATGAAGTTGAGGGCAAAGAGCGTCCAGACGTAGTAGGCGCCGAAATGCGAGAGGATCTCCGGCACCGAGGCGTAGACGGCGATCGTACCGAAATACCAGTAGAGCAGGGGATAGATGAAGGCGGCGAGACGAAACGGATAGGTCGTCACCCAGTAGAACAGGCTGTCGAGGACGCTCCAGCGGTCGCGCAGACGTAGCGGCTGGCGCAACGAGAAAGGGCCGTAGTCGCTGCGGACGATCTGCATAAGACCGAGGCACCAGCGTGTGCGCTGGGTGACGTATTCCTTCAGGCCCTCCGGTGCGAGACCTTCCGTCAGCGCCTCGTTGAGGTAGGCGGTGTGCCAGCCCTTGGCCTGCAGCACCAGCGTCATCAGGAAATCCTCCGTCACACTCTCGGTCGGGAACCCGCCGACGTCGACGAGTGCCTTCCATCGAATGACGGAGGAGGTGCCGCAGCAGAAGGCGATGTCCCACCCGTCGCGGCTCGGCTGCAGATGATCGAAGAAGAAACGCTGTTCGTCCGGATAGGAGCGGCTCAGTCCGAGATTGTGCTGGATCGGGTCCGGATTGAAGAAATGCTGCGGCGTCTGCACGAGCCCGACATTGTGGCGATGAAAGAGCGCAAGGGCGCGCCTGAGGAAATTGCGATGTGGAACGAAGTCGGCGTCGAGGACGGCGACGAAATCCGGGACATCGCCACTTTCGGCAAGCCTTGCGATCGCATGGTTGAGATTGCCGGCCTTCGAGCCCTTGTTGTCCGGGCGTCGGAGGTAGTTCACCGCCTGCTCGCGGCAGTAGTCCGCCAACCAGTCGCGGCGGCCGTCATCGAGCACGTAGATTATGGTATGCAGGTGCTCGAGCGCCTTGGCGCCCGCGATGGTGCGGGCGAGCACGTCCTTCTCCTCGTTGTAGGTGGCAATCAGCACGGCGACCCTGGGAGGTGGGGCGGGGAGCCACCAGTTGCGTGCCGCCGTTGCCTCCGGCGAGCGGTTCTTGCGGCGCATCAGGATGATGAAGGCGCTGAAGGAGGAGGCGAGGGCGGCGGCCTCGATCAGGAAGAAGCTCCAGGTGACGAGGCAGTCCCAGGTGGTGCCGAAGGGCGCGAGGGTCTCGGTCGCGCGCCAGACGATGTAGCGAGCGGAGAGGACGATGGTGACGGCAAAGATCACAACACGGTGCGCGACGGTTTCCCGACGCAACACGAACGGCGTGACGAGAGCGACGCCGAATACCACCGCCACCACCGCGTATGCCGACTGCAGCTCGGTCGGGTAGAGGTCAAGCATGGGCTACCGCCAGAACTGCCGCAGCCAGTCGAGCGGCCGCGCCTCGAAGAAGGCGCGGCCCGTCCTGCCGATAGCGCAACGCAGTTCCTCGTCGTTCAACAGGTCCGGGACGAGGAGGGTGACATCAAACCGCTCCAGATGCCGCGGGCTCGCGGCGACCGCGAGATTTCGGTAGACGCCCTGCGCGCCCGGCCCCGCGAGGCGGATGATCGTTCCGTCGAAGACGCGCGTCTCTCCGGTCGGGCGAAACTGTGCCCGCTGACCATGCGTGAGGGTGTTGTAGGTGCTCTCCGTCACGCTCAGGGTGACCATTGTCGTATCGCAATCGACGAGCTGGAAGAGATCCTGCCCGAGTTCCACCCGTTCGCCGGTGGTCGTCATCATGGTCCAGAGGATACCGTTGACGTTGGTCGCGAGATTGGCGTGGGAGGTGCGGGTAAAGCGCAGGCGTTCGGCGTTCAGGCGGTCGCGCTGGGCCGTGAGAATGGCGGTCTGCGCGGTGAGCGCGGTCGCCAGTTCCGATTCCTGCCAGCGCAGTTCGCTGATTCGTTGTTCGGAATAGGGCGCGTCGTTGTAGCCGTCGCCGAGAAAGACGCCGCGTTCGGCGGCCCTCAGACTGACCTGTACGGCCGCCGTCTGGGCCTGGGTCCTCTCGAGCTCGCGCTCGGCGACCCGCAGACGGGATTCGGCCTGTTCCAGCTCGCTCATCCGCTCCGCCCCGGTCGTCGTGAGCCTGGTCGCCCGGTCCAGCATGTTCTGGTAGAGATGAATCTGGGCCTGCCACGCTTCCTCGGCCGCTTTGGAGGCTGCAAGTTCCGCCTTCATCTGTTCGAGCCGCTGGCTGCGGTAAAGGTTTGCGCGCTCTTCCAGTTTGGCGATGGCATCGCGAACGGCGCCGAGTGCACCTTCGAGCCGCGCGCGCTCGGCCTCGGCTCTCGCTCTCTCGTCGATGAGGTCGGAGAGGCGGGAATTGTTGGCGAGATCGTCGTCAATGAAACCGAGCGTCTGGCCGGAACGTACCCGCGCGCCAAGCACTGGCGTGTCGAAGGTCAGGAGACCGGCGATTGGAGCTCTGGCCGTGGTCAACCGGGCATTGATGACGGCGTCCGCACTGGCGCCGGCCAGATGTTCGCCGATGATTACGAACAACGCCAGCCCGACGAGAAGGATCCCGATGGTCAGTCGTGCAAGTCTCATCTGCCGCCTCCCGCATTCCGTGTTGAGGGCTCTGTGGCCGGCATCCGGAAAATAGCAACAAACCGGAACAGCCGCAGCAGGAAAGAGCAATTGTTAACCGCAAAAGTTGAATCAGGTTAACGGAATGGCGCCGTCTCTTGCCGCAGAATGGAAGCTTGAGACCGCAATGGTGGGGCGACGGCGTACCCTTCCGCTACAACCACGATGGACGGCTGTCGTCAGTGCAGGAACACGCCGACGCTCGCGGCCCGTCCGGCAGCGTCGATGACCGTCAGCGTCGAGAAACCTACGCCTCCGGGCGTCCATTCCGTCGTGCGGCTGCGGGAGCGGTCGCCCAGCGGGACGCCGTTCGCGAGCCAGCGGAAGGGGGCGCGGCCGGCCTGCAGCTTGACGACGAGGGGGAGCGGCTTGCCGTCGGGGCCGCTGCCGAGTTCGACATGGGCTCCTTCCGGCGGGTAGACGATGCGCGGCGCCTTCTCCCGCGCGGATGTCGCGAGCAAGCCGTTGGCGCCCATCGAATAGCGTCGGAGTGCAGGTGGAAGATCGGCCTGCGCGATGCGCTCGGCGCCGGGCGGCGGCGAGGGCAGCGGCGTGCCGCTGACGCCGGACTTGGAGAAGGCCTGGAAGAGGATCGGTGCGGCGGAACCGTAGCCGGTGATGCCGGGGACGGCGGCGTTGTCCGGCCGTCCCACCCAGACGCCGAGGACATAGCGCCCGTCGTAACCGACCGACCAGGCGTCGCGGTAACCGTAGCTGGTGCCGGTCTTGTAGGCGATGCCGAGCGGCCGGCTGCCGAGTGGCGGCATCACACCGCGCAGTATGTCGGCGACGTTCCAGGCGGCGACCGGCTCCATCAGCGGCGCACCCTCGATCGGTGCAGCTGCCTCCCGCACCCCGTCGCCGAGCCGGATCGGCGACCCGCGATTGGCAAGCGCGGCATAGGCCTGGACGAGGTCCTTCAGCGTCACGCCGGCTCCACCGAGAGCAATGGCAAGACCCGGCGCTTCGCCGGTCGGCAGGGCAAGCTGCACACCGGTGCGGCGCAGCCGGGAAAGGAGCTCGGCCGCGCCGACGGCATCGAGCAGGCGCACGGCCGGGACGTTGAGCGAAAGCTGCAGCGCCTGGCGGATGCTGACGTCGCCCTGGTAGGTCATGTCGAAATTGCGCGGCCGGTAGCCGAAGAAGTCGGCGGGACGGTCCTCGATGATCGTTTCCTGCGCGATCAGGCCCTGCTCGAAGGCGAGCCCGTAGATGAAGGGTTTCAGGGTCGAGCCGGGCGAGCGCTCGGCCCGCGTCATGTCGATCCAGCCATAGCGGGCGGCATCGAAATAGTCGGCGGAGCCGACCTCGGCGACGATTTCGCCGGTCGTGGCGTCGGCCATCAGCATGGCGAGCGAGGTTCGCGCCGGCAGGTCGACGGCCGCCTGACGGGCGACGGCTTCGAGCTCGGCCTGTACGGATTTCCGGAGCGTCGAGCGATGGATGCGGGCCTGCGGATCGCTGCGCCGCGCGGCCTCGCCAAGATGGGCGGCGAGCGCGGGCAGCGCCAGTCGCTCCTTCGGCACGGGTGCTATGCCGGCGCGAGCCACTTCGCGCGCCTCCATCATGCCATTGGCCTGCATGCGTTCGAGCACGCGCTGCCGGGCGGCGCGGGCGGCTTCCGGCTTGCGGTCGGGCCGGCGCAGTTCGGGAAGCTGCGGGAGAGCGACCAGCAGGGCCGCCTCGGCGACCGTCAGCCGCTTCGGCTCCTTGCCGAAATAGGCGTGGCTTGCGGCGCGCACGCCTTCGAGGTTTCCGCCGTAGGGGGCGTGGGTCAGGTAGAGGTCGAGGATCTGCTGTTTCGACAGGCGGCGCTCAATCTGCAGTGCGCGCAGGATCTGCAGGAATTTCGCCGGGAAGGAGCGCTCCCGGCGCGGTTCCATGAGGCGGGCGACCTGCATCGAGAGCGTCGAGCCGCCCGAGACGATACGACCGTTCGAGGCGAATTGCAGCGCTGCACGCGCGAGCGCGATGACGTCGACGCCCGGATGCTCGTAATACCGGCGATCCTCGTAGGCGAGCAGCATTTCGACGAAGCGCGGATCGACATCGGCGCTCGTCGTCTTCAGCCGCCAGCGCCCCTCGGGGGTGGCGAAGGCCCGGAGCAACTGCCCGTCTGCATCGAGCAACTCCACCGACACGGCGTCGTCGGCTGCAATCGGCGGCGGATACGCCTTGTCGAGCGCATCGAGGCCGCCGATGCCGGCCGCCGCCAGGACGATGGCGAGGCCGGCGACGGCACCGATCTTCTTCCAGGCGGACATCAGGGCGCCGCCTTGACCTCCATGCGGCCGGTTGCGGTCCGCGCGGAGTATTCCGGCCGGTACATGTCCTCGACCTGCGCCGCCGGATGGGCGTAGCTGCCGGGCGTCACTGCCCGCACGACATAGGCGAGGGTGATTTCCTCGTCATTGTCGGCAGGCCGGTCGATCGCCGCCACGAAGCGGTCGTTGCGGAATTCGAGATGAGCCGCTTCCGTTTCGCCGATCCAGTCGAAGTTCTCGAGTTGGGCACTGTCGACGAGGCTCGGATTGTCGATCTCGAAGCCGGCCGGCAGCAGGTCGGTGATGAGGATCTGCGAGGGCCAGCTATCGGCTTCTGTGACGGAGAGCACGACGACATAGCGCTCGTTCTGCTGCGCTTCGGTGACGTTCGCCTCCTCGCCGTCGAGCGTGTAGTAGGTGCGCTCGATGGTGAAGCCTTCGCCGCCGGCGGGGGGCGCTTCCTTCGGCGCCGCGACCGTCGTCACCGCCGCGGTGATCGGCGCGCTGCTGCGGTTGGTGAGCACGACGGGTTGAGCGAGCAGCTGGTCGCCCGGAATGGTCGCCATGTAGCCGCCGGAATGGCTTGCACCGTTGACGTCCACCTTCAGCGCATCGTCGCCCTTCTGCAGCGCGCGGGCGGCGAGCAGCGTCCAGGTCTGCTCCTGGGTGCTGGTGTAGCGTTTCGTCGACAGCTCGCGGGAGACGGTCTTGCTGAGCCCGGACAGGATCGGCGGCACCGGCCGGCTTTCGGCGGCGAGGGCGAGGATCGCCGCACCGTCGCGCAGCGTGCTACCGTAATAGTCGGAGTAGCTGAAGCCGACCTTTGTCAGCACAGCCTTTTCCGTCATGCCGGCGGCCTCGGTGAAGATCGCCTTGGAACGCTGGCCGTCGCCATAGAGCGCGAGCGCCGCGGCGAGATGGGCCTTCGAAAGCGGCGTCGGGAACTCGCCGAGCCGGGTATCGGCATAGTAGCGCAGGTCGCTGATCGCCGCCCGCTTGTTGCGCGCAAGCACGTAGAGGGCGTAGGCGAGCTCGTCGCCGCGGTCCTTCACGTCGATGTCGTAGCCCGTCTGGTTCTGCAGATTGTCGAGGGCCTGGATCATCGCCTGGTCCGGCACCTCGAAATTCTGCTCGCGGGCGCGGGTCAGGAACTCGGTGACGTAGGAATCGAGCCAGAGGTCGCCGTAGCCCGGCGACCAGAGGCCGAAGCTGCCGCTCGACGACTGGTAGGAGAGGACGCGGTAGATCGCATCCTGCACGCGCTTGGTGATCTCCTCCTGCTGCGGCAGGCCGGAGACGGCCGACAGCTCGTTGAAATAGAGGAGCGGCAGGGCGCGGCTGGTGGTCTGCTCGGCGCACCCGTAGGGGTAGCGGTCGAGGCTCATCAACAGGGCAGGGATGTCGAAGCCTTCCGCGCGCATGACGTTCAGGCTGACCGAGGCATCCTGGAGGATGCTGTCGGCAAGCAGTTCGCCGTCGACGATCAGGCTCTTGCCGGCGGCGATCGTCAGCGTGCGGCGCTCGTTGACCGGCAGCGCGGCCGGACGGACGGGGATTTCCAGCGACTGGTCGATGGAAAGGCCGGCGCCGGTGAGTGCGATGTCGATCCGCCCGGCCCCCGCTTCGGTACCGGTGAGCGGCAGATTGATCGCGGTCTTTCCGCCCTGGGTCAGGCTCACCGTCTGGCTGGCGGCCGAGGCGTCGACCGCGAGCGCGGTGTTCGTCGTGACCTGAAGCTGGTAGTCGCCCGACGGTGCGTCGGTTGCGGCAATCTCGAGCCTCAGCCGGCTCTCGTCGCCGGGGCTCAGGAACCGCGGCATGCTGGCGGTGACGACGACCGGATCGCGGATGACGACATCGGTGCTGGCGTGTCCGACGCCGGTCTTGCTCCAGGCGACCGCCATGACGCGGGCCGTGCCGTTGAACTGCGGGATGTCGAAGCTCACTTCCGCCTTGCCTTCGCCGTCGAGTTTCAGCGGGCCGGAGAAGAAGGCGACCAGTTTTTCCGTCGGCGGCTTGCCCTGCAGCGGCATCTGCGCGCCGTCGCCGCCGGTGCGAAGCCGGCCCATGGCGCCCAGCGAACCGTCGATCAAGCGTCCGTAGAGATCGCGGATCTCGAGGCCGAGGCGGCGCTGGCCGAAGTACCAGTCCTCCGGATCGGGCGCCTCATAGCGCGTGAGGTTCAGAATGCCGACGTCGACGGCGGCGACCGTGACATAGGCCTCCTCGCCAATGCCGGCACCCTTCACCTGAACGGGGATGGTGAGCGGCTGGCGCGGCAGCGTCTTTTCCGGCGGCGAGAGGCTGACCTCAAGCTTGTTGGCGCCCGGATCGACGGCAAGCCAGGTCACGCCGATCGCCCGCATCGGCATTCGGCTTTCCTGGGCCTCGCCGGGGCGGAAGAGGGTCGCCGTGACATAGGCGCCGGCAC
>DATGWU010000667.1:0-5405 GCA_035299345.1 Rhizobium sp. | reverse complement strand
GCACGCGCCCGTCGGCCATGGCGTAGTAAGCGGTGATCGCCATGCCGTAGGAGCGGGCGGCGGCGATGACCTCCGTCTGGTCGAGATAGGGGTGGTATTCGACCTGGTTGGTGACGATCGGCGCTTCAGAAAGCGCCACCGCCTCGCCCATCAGCGCGCAGTTGTAGTTGCTGACCCCGATATGGCGCACCTTGCCGGCCTTCGCCACCTCGTTCAGGCAGCCGATCTGCTCGGCGAGCGGCACCGGGCTCTTCGGCCAGTGCAGGAGCAGCAGGTCGACATAGTCGGTCCTGAGCTTCTTCAGGCTCTCGTCGACGGAGGGGAGGAAGTCCTTGCGCGCAAACTTGTCCACCCAGACCTTGGTGGTCAGGAAGATCTCGTCGCGGGGAATGCCGGAGGTGGCGATCACGTCGCCCACCTCCGCCTCGTTGCCGTAGATCTGCGCGGTGTCGACATGGCGAAAGCCGGTCTTCAGCGCGAGCGGCAGGATACGGATCACGTCGGGTCCGGGCATCCGGAAGGTGCCGAAGCCGAGGGCGGGAATGGCGGCGCCGTTGGCGGAAACGATCTGCATGGGCTTCTCCCTGGTCTTGCGGCGGCATCGGGCGGGATGGACCCATGGTCGCGGTTTTCGGCCGCCGGATCAAGGCCGCCCGCCCGTCGGGCTCCAGACTTCGCGAGAATGCGAAAGGTTCCGTTTACGTCGTTTTAAGCAGGACTGTCGAAGGCCGCTTGTCTTCACTGAAGATTAAGGGGCTTTGCCTCCAATACCCCTGAGATTGGAGTGGTGTTTATGTCTTTTTCGGCCAGATTTTTTTCCGTTTTGTTCCTTTTTCTCGTGTCCGCGGGTGCCGTCAGTGCCGCCGAGTGGGTCGCCGCCAAGGTGAGCCAGCCGGTGCAGTACACGCTCGACAACAAGAGCTGGACCGCCGTCACGGTGGGCACGGTGATCCCGAACAAGGCGCTGGTCGTCACCGGCGCGCGCGGCCGTCTGGTCCTCACGCGCAACAAGGAAAGCATCACCTTCCAGCCGAACAGCCTCGCCTCGATCACGACGTCCGGCTTCTTCACGCGCAAGACCGAGGTCGCCCAGCAATACGGCGCGATGTTCTTCGACATCGAGACGCGCGGCAAGCCGCACACCTCGGTGCAGACGCCGTTCCTCGCGGCGGTCGTCAAGGGCACGAAGTTCGAGGTCAAGGTCGACCGCACCAAGGCCTCTGTCGGCGTCGAGCGCGGCCTCGTCGAGGTCACTGGCTTTGCCCGCGGCGAGCAGACCCATGTGAGCCCGGGCCAGAGCGTCACCGTCGATCCGAAGAGCCGCAGGGCCATGCATGTCGTCGGCGTCGGGCCGAAACACGCCGTCGTTTCCGTGGCGCCGAAGGCCGCCAAGGTCTCCGTGCTCGGACCGAAGACCCCGGATGCGATCGCCGCGGCGGCTGAGAAGACGAACAAGGCCGACAATACCGGCAATACCGGCAGTACCGCCAGCGACGAGGCCGCAACGACCACCGGCAACGGCAATGCGGGCGGCGGCAAGGGTAACGCCGGAGGCAATACCGGCGGCAACGCCGGCAACGCAGGCGGCAACGGCAATACCGGTGGTAACACCGGCGGCAACGGTGGTGGCAACGCCGGCGGAAACGGCAATGGCAATGGTGGCGGTAACACCGGCGGCAATGGCAATGGCGGCGGAAACGGCAACGGCGGCGGTAACACCGGTGGCAACGGCGGTGGCAACGGCGGCGGCAATACCGGCGGAAACGGCGGCGGACATGGTGGCGGCAACGGCGGCCACGATGACCACGGCGACAAGGGCGGCCACGACGACCACGGCAGCAAGGGCGGTGACGACGATCACGACGGCCACGGCAAAAAGCCCCCGAAGCGCGACTGATGACGATGGAGGCACTGCGCAGGCTGATACGGAGGCTGGGACGGGCGGGCACCTATAGCGTGCTCACCGCGCTCCTTCTCCTCGTCATGCCGCTGGCACTGCCCCCGCTCGGCGTCCTGAAGGGCGTCGATCTCTTTCTCACCGAATGGCGTGCGGCCGCGGCGCCGCGCGCGGCGGGCGGCAAGTTCGTCTTCGTCGCCATCGACAAGCGCAGTCTCGATCAAATCGGCGTCTGGCCCTGGCCGCGCGACGTCCATGCGCAAGTCGTCGACCGGCTGGTCGCGGCCGGCGCCGCCGACATCTTCCTCGACATCGATTTCAGCACACGCTCCACCGCTGCGGCCGACGATCGCCTCGCAAAGGCGCTTGCCGATGCCGGCGGCGGCGTCGTGCTCCCCGCCTTCGTGCAATACCGTTCCGCCGGCGGCGATGCGCCGGAGACGGTGGTCTCGCGGCCGCTCCCGGATTTCGAGGCGAATGCCTGGCTCGCCGCCGCCAATGTCGCCGCCGATCCCGACGGCGTGGTGCGCAGCCTGCCTCTCGGCGTGACGCTCGACGGTCAGGTGGTGCAGTCGGTCGCGGCGCTCCTTGCCGGAGAGCCGGAGCCGAGCGCGGCAAGCTTCGGCATCGACTTTTCGATCTCGCCGGCGAGCGTGCCGGTCTTTTCCGTTTCCGATCTGCTTTCCGGCCGGGTGCCGGTGGAGGCGCTCGCCGGCCGCTCGGTCGTCGTCGGCGCCTATGCGACCGAGCTGAAGGACGTCTTCGCCGTACCCGTCCACGGTCTCCTCGGCGGCCCGATGCTGCATATCCTCGGCGCCGAGACGCTCGCGCAGGACCGCGTGCCCGCCACCCTCGATCCGGTGCCCTATGCGCTGGTCATCGCCGGCCTCATCGTGCTGTCGATCCGCTCCAGCCGGCGGCTCACCGGCTGGATGCTGCTGCCGCTTCTCGGCCTGACGGCCGCCACGGTCGAGGGCGCGGCCTTCTTCCTGCAGCAGCGCTATTCGCTCGTCCTGCCGACCGCGGGCATCCAGCTCGTGCTCGCGACCGGCCTCCTGCTCTACCTGATCGAGCATGTCGACATCGGCAACTGGCTCGCCGCACTCGCGCAACTCGAAAGCCGCAATTCGCAGACGCTTCTGCGCCGCGTGATCGACGACAGCGTCGACGGCGTGGTGATCCTCGACCATGAGGGCCGCCTCGTCGAGGTCAGCCGTTCCGCCGAAACGATCTTCGGCCCAAGCCTCTACCGCGCACTTCTTGCCGATTTTTCCGCGGCCGCGCCGCTGCCGATGCAGGCAGCACTCGAAAGGGCCCGCCGTCAGAAGGGCGAGGCCGGGGCGCTCCCCGTCGACTTCGAACTGGAATTGCGGGAGGCCGCGGGCCATCGTCATCTCGATGGCCATGTCGCCATCTCGCTCCTCGAAACCGCGGACGAGGCGGCCGACCCGGCCGACCTTCCTTTCGTCGCCTGCGTGACCGTGCGCGACGTGACCGCCAAGCGTGCCTACGCGGAAAAGCTGAAGGCGCTCTCCCAGTATGACGAGCTGACCGGCGCGCTTCGCCGCGACGAGCTCGTCCGCCGCATGGACGCCGCCGCTTGCGACGACTGGTCGGTCTTTGCGATCAACCTCCACCGTTTCGCGGCGATCAACATGGTCCTCGGCCGCTCGACCGGCGACGACCTCCTGAAGACCGTGGTGACGCGGCTCAGGGAGAACGCGCCGCGCGGCGCACTGATCGCCCGCAGCGAAGGCGATGGCTTCTCGGTCGCCGTGCCGTCCGTAGCGCTCGCCATGCCGCCGGCGGAATTCGCCGAACACCTGATCGGCCTCCTGTCGCGCGCCTTCGCCCTCGGTCCCTCGGTTGCCGAGATCGGCGCCCGCATCGGCATCTGCGTTTCCGGCGAGGGCCGCGATCCCGCCGGCCTCGTCGCCGGGGCGGAAGCCGCGCTCGACCACGCCCGCAAGAGCGCCGGCTCCGGCTACAGCCTCCATGATTCCGACGAGGCGCGCCGCCAGATTCGCGCCCGCGCGCTGGAGGCGGAGATGAAGGGCGCGCTCGCCGCCGGCCAGTTCTTCCTCCTCTACCAGCCGCAGGTGGAGCTCGCCCGCGGCAGCCTCACCGGGGCCGAGGCGCTGGTGCGCTGGCGCCATCCCGAATACGGCGTCGTCCCGCCCTTCGAATTCATCGAGATCGCCGAGGCGAGCGGCTTCATCTGCCCGCTCGGCGCCTTTGTGGTCGAGGAGGCCTGCCGGCAGGCGACCGGCTGGCCGGAGCACCTGAGCGTCTCGGTCAATGTCTCGCCGCTGCAGTTCACCCGCATGGATATGGTGGCGGTCGTCCGGAAGGCGCTTTCCGAAAGCGGCCTTTCGCCCGAACGGCTGCACCTCGAAATTACCGAATCGGCCTTCCTCGATGTTTCCGACGAGATCCTCGCCCAGCTCGCCGCATTGCGCGCGCTTGGCGTGAAGATCGCGCTCGACGACTTCGGCACCGGCTATTCCTCGCTCGGCTATCTCGCCCGCTTCCCGCTCGATTTCATCAAGATCGACCAGTCCTTCGTCCGCCGGCTCGCGACCGACCCGGCCAGCCTGACGATCGTCGGCGCCGTCAAGTCGCTCGCCGCCGGCTTCGGCGCGAAAGTGGTCTGCGAAGGCATCGAGGGCGAGACGGAATGGCAGATGCTCGCCGCCATGGGCTGCGAGGAAGGGCAGGGCTACTATTTCGGCAAGCCGCAGCCCGGCGAAGACATCCGCCTCGCCGCCACCCGCATCCCGGACCGCAAGCGGGCGTGAGGTTTTCCACGCTTTCTGACAAGGCTCGTCCTATTTGATGCGGCTCCACATCCTCCGTCACCCCGGACTTGATCCGGGGGTCAGCAACGGCGCGTCTGTGCCGTGAAAGAGTCCTTTTACGATCAAGGACTTGATCGCATTGGGTGCAGGCTCGGAGGCCGGCATGACGGATGGGATTGTCCGCCGCAATTGCCGAAAAGCCGCGACTGCAGGTTTGCGAGGGGCCTGGAGACGCAGTCGCCCCTCACAATCCGAGATCGGACAGCGACGGATGGTCGTCGGGCCTGCGCCCGAGCGGCCAGTGGAACAGGCGGTCGGCTTCCTTGATCGGCAGATCGTTGATTGATGCATGCCGGTGCGTCATCAGCCCGTTCGCATCGAACTGCCAGTTCTCGTTGCCGTAGGAGCGATACCAGTTCCGTGCGTCGTCGTGCCATTCATAGGCGAAGCGCACCGCTATGCGGTTCTCCCGGAACGCCCAGATTTCCTTGATCAGCCTGTAGTCGAGCTCGCGCGTCCACTTGCGCGTGAGAAACGTCACGATCTCCTCGCGGCCGGTCACGAAATCCGCGCGGTTGCGCCAGCGGCTGTCGGGGCTGTAGGCGAGCGAGACGCGCTCGGGATCGCGGCTGTTCCACGCATCTTCGGCGGCCCGGACCTTTTGGCGGGCAGTTTCCTCGTCGAAGGGCGGGAGGGGAGGGCGTTGGTTC
>DATGWU010000666.1:0-1716 GCA_035299345.1 Rhizobium sp. | reverse complement strand
GGCATTAGCGACCACGTGGTCGAGAATGTCCTTCTTTTCGCCACGCTGGGGCACGAGCACCTGCACCTTGTGGCCGGTGCGCTCGGAAAGGGCGGCGGCGAGCAGGTCCTGTTCCTCGATCGTCTCCGAGAGCAGAACCTGCCGTGGGCAGGGCTTGTCGTCGTAGAACTGCGCGAGGAAGGCGCCGAGTACCTCCGCGCCGGAAAGCTGCGGGTCCGCCTTCGGGAAATAGGCGCGGTTGCCCCAGTTCTGCCCGGTGCGGAAGAAGAAGACCTGGATGCAGGAAAGCCCGCCGTCGTGATGGATGGCGAAGACGTCGGCCTCCTCGATGCCGGCCGGGTTGATGCCCTGATGGCTCTGCACGTGGGAAAGGGCTGCCAGCCTGTCGCGGAAGACCGCGGCGCGCTCGAAGTCGAGGTTCTCCGCCGCCTCGTTCATCGCCCCGGCTATCGCCGCCTTGACGTTCTGGCTCTTGCCGGAGAGGAAGTCCTTCGCCTCACTGACGAGGCCGGCATAGCCCTCGTCGCTGATCTCATGCGTGCAGGGGGCGGAGCAGCGTTTGATCTGGTAGAGCAGGCAAGGGCGCGTGCGCGTTTCGAAGACGCTGTCGGTGCAGGTGCGCAGGAGAAAGGCCCGCTGCAGCGAGTTGATGGTGCGGCCGACGGCGGTTGCCGAGGCGAAAGGACCGAAATAGTCGCCCTTCCGGGCACGCGCGCCGCGGTGCTTGAAGATCGCCGGCGCCCGGCTGTCGCCGGTGATCAGGATATAGGGAAAGCTCTTGTCGTCGCGCAGCAGGACGTTGAAGCGCGGCCTCAGCCGCTTGATGAGATTGGCCTCGAGCAGCAGCGCCTCGACCTCGGTGCGGGTCGTGACGAATTCCATGTGCGCCGTCTCACGCACCATGCGGGCGATGCGGTTGGAGTGCACGCGGCCCTGCGCGTAGTTGCCGACGCGCTTTTTCAGGCTGTGCGCCTTGCCGACATAGAGCACGTCGCCGTCGGCGTTCATCATCCGGTAGACGCCGGGGCTGTTCGGCAGCTTCTTGACGAATTCGCCGATCAGTTCCGCACCGGAGAGGCCCTGGTGGTCGATACCGCCCTCGTTCCAGTCGATCGGAAGCGCGGACACGGGCGATTCGCCCTCGACGACGCCTTCGTCCTCATCCTCTGTGCCGTCATAGAGAACGCCGCCGTCCGGCAGCTTTCCTCCCGTCATTCCACAATCTCCGTGCCCGGCCTCTGCCAGGCAAGATGCTGGCCGCCGTCGACGGCAATCATTTGGCCGGTGATCGACGGCGTGTCAAAAAGAAAGCGGATCGTCCGCCCGAATTCCGCAAGCTCCGGTCCGCGACGGAGCGGCAGGGCGTCGATCTGCGCCTGGAAGTCCGCTTCCTCCTGTCGGGTGCTCCGGAAGGTCGGCCCCGGGCCGATGCCGTTGACGCGGACCTTCGGTGCGAAAGCCTGCGCCATCGTGCGAGTCGCCGCAAGCAGGGCGGATTTCGACAGCGTATAGGAGTAGAAGGAAGGCGTGGGCGCCAGAACCCGCTGGTCGACGATGTTGACGATCAGCCCTTGCGCGTCATCCGGCACCTGCCGGAAGAAGGCCGCGCCGAGGATCGACGGCGCGCGGACATGCAGGTCGAAATGGGCAGAAAAGCTCTCGGCGTCGAAGGCGCTGGCATCATCTTCCAGAAACACCGAGGCATTGTTGACGAGG
>DATGWU010000665.1:0-7756 GCA_035299345.1 Rhizobium sp. | reverse complement strand
GATGGAGAACTGCCGGTAGATAATCCCGGTGGAACCGCCGAAGAATGCCATGGGGATGAACACGGCGGTAAGGACGAGGGCGATGCCGACGATGGCGCCGGTGATTTCGCCCATCGACTTCTCCGTCGCCTCAAGCGGCGAGAGGCCTTCCTCCGACATGATGCGTTCGACGTTCTCGACGACGACGATCGCGACGTCCACCAGGAGGCCGATCGCCAGCACCATGGCGAACATCGTCAGCGTGTTGATCGAGTAGCCGGTCAGCGCCAGGATCCCGAAGGTGCCGAGCAGCACGACCGGAACGGCGATCATCGGAATGAAGGTTGCGCGGAGGTTCTGCAGGAAGATCAAGAGGACAAAGAAGACGAGGACGATCGCTTCGATCAGCGTGTGAACCACCTTCTCGATCGAGAGCTCCACGAAGGGCGTGGTGTCATAGGGATAGGTGATCTCGACGCCCTTCGGAAGCGAAGGGCCGATCCCGGCGAGCGCGGTCTTCACACGGTCGGCCGTGTCGATGGCGTTCGCACCCGTGGCGAGGTTGACGGCAAAACCGGTCGCCGGCTTGCGGTTCGCGCGGGTGTCCGTGCCGTAGGACTCCTGCCCGATCTCGATGCGTGCGACGTCGCTCAGGCGAACCGTCGCACCGTCCGTCTCGACCTTGAGGATGATCGATTCGAAGTCGGAGACCGTGCGAAGTTGGCTCTGCGCCGTGACGGTCACGTTCAGCTGCTGGCCCTTGACGGCCGGCTCGCCACCGAGGGCACCCACCGAAACCTGGGTGTTCTGCGCCTTGATTGCTGTCGTCACGTCGCTCGGGGTCAGCTGGAACTTGTTGAGCTTGAAAGGATCGAGCCAGATGCGCATCGCATAGCCCGAGCCGAAGATATTGATACTGCCGACACCTTCGAGGCGCTTGATCTGATCCTCGATCTGGGTCGAGAAGATGTCGCCAAGATCGACGGAGCTGCGGGTGCTGTCGGTCGAAACCAGCGCGCCGACGAGGAGGATGCTCGAGGTCGAGCGGGTGACCGAGATGCCGGCGGTCTGCACGACGTCGGGAAGCTGCGACTGCACGAGCTGCAGCTTGTTCTGCACCTGTACCTGCGCGATGTCCGGATCGATCTCGTTGCCGAAGGTCAGGGAGACCGAGGAGGAGCCAGTGCTCGACGTCGATGTCATGTAGGTAAGGTCGTCGAGGCCGGTCATGCCGTCCTCGATGATCGAGGTCACCGACTTCTCGACGGTCTCCGCGCTCGCACCGTTGTAATGGGCTTCAATACGCACGGTCGTCGGGGCGATTTCCGGGTATTGCGCGATCGACAGCGTTGAAATCGCCAGTGCGCCGCCCAGCATGATGATGATCGCGATCACCCAAGCAAAGACCGGGCGACGGATGAAAAACTTGGCCATTGGTTACCCCTTAACGCCTGTTTGTCCTGGCTGTCGCGCGTTCATGGCTTAGCCGCCGGAGCGCCGGCAGGCGCCGGGTTCTTTTCGACGACAAGTCCCTGTTCGTCGACGCTCGCCTCGACCGGCTGGACGGGGGCGCCGTCGCCGATCCACTGGAAGCCGTCGACGATCAACTTGTCGCCGTCGTTGATTCCTTCCGAGACCAGCCAGTTGTTGCCGGAAACCTGGCTGTTGGCAAAGGTCCGCGTCTCGACGATGTTCTGGGTGTTCACGAACTTCGCCGTCACTTCGCCGCGGGCGTTGCGGGTCGCGGCGCGCTGGGGAATGAGATAGCCGCTCTCCTTGCCGACGACCACGGTCGCACGGACATACATACCCGGCAGGATGAGGTTGTCGGGATTGTCGAAGAGGGCGCGGATCGAGAACGTGCCGGTGGTTTCGCTGACGGCCATTTCCGACATGTCGAGCTTGCCGACCAGCGGATACTGCGTGCCGTCCTCGAGCGTCAGCCGGATGTCGGCGATCGTGCCGCCTTCCTGGCTCACCCGGCCGGCCTCGATCGCTTCGCGCAGCCTCAGCAGGTTGGCGCTCGATTCGGTGAGTTCGATATAGATCGGGTCCAGCCGGCGGAGGGTCATCAGCGTTTCCGCCTGGTTTGCGGTCACCACGTTGCCGATCGAGAAAGCGGAAGCGCTCGTCACGCCTTCGAACGGCGCCTCGATCTCGGTGAGATCGAGGTTGATCTCGGCGGCGTTGAGGGCGGCCTTCGCCTGAGCAACGTCAGCCTGCGCCTGGAGGAGCGTCACCTTGGCGTTCTCGAATTCGATCTGAGTTGCGCCGCTTCCGACCAGCCGCTCGTAGCGGGCTAGGTTCGCCTGGGCGCTCGGAACGCTCGCCTCGGCCTTGGCGAGGCTCGCCTTCGCTTGGGCGACTTCGGCGCGGTAGGTATCGTCCTCGATCTTGTAGAGAAGGTCGCCCTGCTTGACCTCACTGCCTTCCCGGAAGGCGATTTCCTTGATGACGCCGCTCACGCGCGGACGGATTGCCGCGGTCTGGAAGGCATCGGCGCGACCCGGCAGGACGGTCGTCAGTGGCTGTTCGGCCTTCTTCATGGCAACGACGCTGACCGGCGACGGCGGACGCTCCGCCCCCGCGCCAGCTCCGGCCTTCTGATCACCGGAATCGTTGCAGCCCGCCAGCGTGGCGGTGACGAGCAGAAGGAGAGAAGGCAGCAGAAAACGTCTGGACATCGGTTCTTTCCGAAAAGAGGCGTGCACGGGAGGATCGGCAGGGCCGACTAAATTAGCAGGCGTCAATTTTTATAGGCCATGTGCATCCCGGACAAGGGGGATGGCGGCGGCATAATTCCACGTCGTCCTCACGTCGCGGAACGAGAGGCGATGCAAAGTGACGTAATAATGGTATCGTCACTTTGCAAGTGGATTTTGCAATGCGGTATCGATCAGAGACACAACTTCACGGCAACGTGTTGCCAATATGTCGGCCTTCTCCTTGGCGATCAATACCGGGTGGAGCACGCAGGCCAGGGCCATAGTCACAATTTCGGCGGTCTTACGGCTGTCGTTCACATGGTAGATGCCGCTTTCGACGCCCGCATCGATGATCTGCGCTATGTCGTCGATCAGCATCTCGCGGTACTGCTCGGCGCAGGGCAGTTTCTGGCCTGCCGAGAAGACGATCATCTCGAAGATGTGCGGGCTCTTCTGCAGATCCCGCAGGTGGCTTTCCATCAACTGTTCGACGAAGAGAAGGAGGCGCTCGGGCGGCGCCTTGTGGTCGTCGGGCCGGGCGAGCCGGTCGATCATCGCCTCGAGGTGGCGGACCGAAATGGCGTCGACGAGATGCGTCTTCGAATGGAAGTGCTTGAACACGTTTGCCGGCGACATTCCGAGCGCTGCGGCGACGTCCGCCATTGCGACATTCGTGAAGCCCTTGGTGCGGAACAGTTCCTCAGCCGTGTTGAGGATGTCCTCACGCGTCTCGGCGGCCGGGCGACGCGGCTTGCGCGGGCTTCGCGCGGTGCGCACGCCAGCCCGTCCTTTGCTCGACGGGAGCCCTTCCTCTTTCGGCGCGATCGCCAACGCTGCACTCAGCTCCTTGGAAAGTAGCGATCGAGATTTGCGCGAACTCTTGCCAGCGGCGTTTCCCCACTGTCGTCCGGCACAAACGTCTCGCCGGTGATTGCCTCATACGCCTTTATATAAACCTTCGAGGTGTCCTCGACCAGTTTTGCCGGAATCTCCGGAATTTCGTCCTTGTAGGGATCGCACCGTTCGGCGACCCACGACCGGACGAAATCCTTGTCGAAGCTCGCCGGACGTTCGCCCTTCTCGAAATGCTCGGGATAACTGTCGGCGATCCAGTAGCGGCTGCTGTCCGGCGTGTGGATCTCGTCGGCGAGGATGATGGTGCCGTCCTTGTCGGTGCCGAACTCGTACTTGGTGTCGACGAGGATGAGCCCGCGTTCGGCGGCAAGCTTCTGGCCGCGGGCGAAGAGCGCCAGCGCGTAATCCGAAAGCGTGTCCCACTGCTTTTGCGTCAAAAGCCCGGTCGAGACGATCTGCTCCGGCGTCAGCGGCTCGTCGTGGCCGCCGTCGAAAGCCTTGCTCGTCGGGGTGATGATCGCCTGCGGCAGGACCTGGTTGTCGCGCATGCCGTCCGGCAGCCGGATTCCGTACATCTCCCGCTGGCCGGCCTTGTAGAGCGTCAGGATGGAGGTGCCCGTCGTTCCCGCGAGGTATCCCCGCACGACGATCTCGACCGGAAGGATGTCGAGCTTCCTGCCGACGACGACGTTCGGGTCGGGATAGTCCAGCACGTGGTTCGGACAGATGTCCTTCGTCTGCTCGAACCAGTAGCGGGCCGTCTGGGTCAGCACCTGTCCCTTGTAGGGAATGCAGGTGAGAATGCGGTCGAAGGCACTCAGCCGGTCGGTAGAGATAATGATGCGCCGGCCATCCGGAAGATCGTAGTTTTCACGAACCTTGCCACGATAGTAGTTCGGCAGTTCGGGGAAGTAGGCTTCGGAGAGAATGCGCAATGGCCTCGCCCTTCTGATGTCATGGAACGGACGCCGGTCGTCCTCGCCGGACCCTTAGTTTTCCACCCGGTTTTGTCAAGCGAGGCCTTCGGCGGAAGGAATGCCAAGGCGCTTTGGGCGGCCCTTATCAAAAGAAAAAGCGCATGGCCCGACGACCATGCGCTTTCCTGGTTTGTGACAGGCGACAGCCGCCCGCCGGTCTCAGGCGAAGGTCAGGCGATCGACCTCGGTCATGCGGGAGACCAGCCCGTTGGCGCGCAAGCCCTTGATCACCGAAACGGCGGTGAAGGTGATGAACGCTTCGACGACGAAGACCGGGAAATAGGCGGCGACCCAGGTAGCCCAGTCGCTGAAGGCGACCGCGTCGTTGGAGATCATCAGCCAGAAGCCGACCATCGCCGACACGCCGGCATAATAGACGGCGTCGATGCGCAGCACCTTGCCGAGATTGAAACGGTCGCGCAGCTTCGCGTCGAAGAGCCGGCGGCCGAAGCTGTAGTGGACCGCGATCATCGGCACCATCAGAGAGAGCGCGTTGACGCCGAGATGCGGGATGTCGCCCGGTTCGAACAGGAAAGCCTGCAGGACGAGGCCGAGCGCGAAGCCGAGCATGGCCGGCGCGAAACCGAAGAGCATGTAGATGGTGGTCGCGCCGATCAAGTGCAGCTCGGACGGACCGACCGGCAGGTGCCAGGCCTGCATCAGCGCGGAAAACACCACTGCCGAAACGAGGGTCTTCGGCACGACCAGCGGATTGCGCACGAGCGCCGGCAACTGGGAGGCGACGACACCGAGGGCGGCCGCGTTCGCAAGGGCGATACGAACCGGATCGATAATTCCAACTTCAATATGCATTCTATTGCCTTTCCTCCGCGCCCACCGCGCGGAATTGCTAGAGACGCCACGGAAATCGTGGCCGAAGCGATGGCAGGTCTCCTGGCTCGCGGGTCTCGGCTCGGTCCGCCTTATCAACCGTTTCCGGCCAATGGCATGCTGGACGTCGCTCTCCGCTCACAGTTGCGGGGGCAGCTACGGTCTCGGCCCCTGATGGGTAATCCTCACCGTATTCCCTTTTCATCCACCACTTCGTTTTCGTCGGGTGGAACCATCGCTGGTTTTGAATTCGCCTGCAGTTCGATTAGCGACGCGGGATGGACCGTTGCGGCCGTGACCATTGGCTTTTCTTGTGCAGACCGTCCGGTGATAGTTGATGGCGTGGACGCGCGCAATCGGTCAGGAACGGAGACGGGCCAAAATGCCGCATTGCGGCTTCTTTCCACGGCGTCTAGTGGGTTGACGAAAGTCAAGGCTGCCGCCCGTGAAGGAAGGAAATCCGATATGCTCGCAAGAATGGTCTACAGCGTTCCGGTCTTCGGATGGATGCTCAGGGAAGCCTTCACCGGGCCGACCACGGCCAAGCTTCTCTTCATCCTCAACCTGGTCCTGGTCTGGCTTCTCGCCATTGCCTATTTCGGCTATCCGGCAATCATCCTGCCGGCCCTGACGGCCGTGCCGGTGATTTTCACGACCCTGATCGTGATCACCAAGGGCTGACATCGCCTCGATCGCTTGTGCAGAGGCCGGGGGAGGTTGCCCCCGGCCGTACCTTCTCAGGCAAGCGTGTACTGCGTCTTCACCACGGTGAAGAATTCGGCTGTGTAGCGATCCTGTTTCCGGGAGTTTGCGACCATGATCCACTGTGCCGGATCGGTCATGGCCAGTCGGCATAGGTTGCCGGCTCTTCCTGTGCCATCCTGCCGTCGCTTGCGACAATGCTCTGCCGGTAGGCGGCGGGAGAAAGGCCGGTTTTTCGCTTGAAAAAGTGACTGAAGTAGGTCGGGTCGCGGAAACCGAGGCTTTCTGCGATGCCGTGGATGGTCCGCGGAGAGCGTTCGAGCTTGATCTTTGCTTCGCGGATCGTGCGTTCGTGGACGAGCTCGATCGGTGTCCTGCCGAGAACCCTGCTGCAGAGTGAATGCAGCCGATCCGCGGTAATGCCCAGCTGCTCGGCGTAGAAGCCGATCGGTCTTTGTTCTTCGAAGTGCCTTTCGACGAGGTGGCGAAAACGCTGGAGAATGTCGCCGGCTTTTGCGGGCCTGGCGAAAGGCAGGTCATCTGCGCCGGTGAGACGCCCGATCCTCAGCAGGAGAAGCTGCAGAAACGCGGATGACGCCATCACGGACGGGTGTTCCCGCTCGAGTTCCTCGGAGAGGCCCCGAAGCAGCGGGAGGAGAGCCTCGATCTCCGTACGCCCTACGTCCTGTCGAACTATCTCCTGCGACAGCAGAAGCTTGAGGCCGTGGCCTTCCGGTTGATCTTCGACAAGCTCCGCGAGAAGCGTGCCCGCAAGCCCGAACAGGTGGCCGGCGCTACCGGGGTCGACGATCAGGGAACGATCCTCGCATGGCGGCAGGATTGCCACGGCGGGACCGATGACGAGGTCGTCGCGCTCCGGTGAGCGCAGTCTCCATTGCCCTGCAGAAAGAACGAGGAGATGTACGAAGTGCCCGTAAGGCGGCGCGGTGACGCGCATCGTCCGCCGCGCCAAGGCAGGGGTGAGCGAGCTGCAGCGCAATCTGTGGTGAATGGCGTGTCTGTCAGTCATCGCGACTCCGGATTTCAGGTGTCCGCCTTTTTAAACAGGTACCGGAAAATCGCATGATGTCACCAGAAAATCGCATTCTCAACCCCAGGGCCAAGCCCTAAGCTTTCCAATGCCTTTGGGAGGAGGCTTGGCGGGCACGGCGGAGCATTGGCCGGCTTGCGCCCGGATTCCCCTGAAGAACCGTTTTGGATCCGGGTTTCCAAGGGTGATCGACATGTTCGAAGCCAGGCTAATGATCGGGAACGTTGACGAGGATGCCACCGGTGGGGCAACCTTCCTCCGGCGCAATCCGGTGACCGGAGAGATTGTGACTGCCGCTGCGGCGGCCTCGACCACCGATGCCGAACGTGCGGCGAATGCGGCGGCGACCGCCTTTCCCCGCTGGTCTGAGACCGGTCCAGGCGAGCGCCGAACGCTTCTCGAACGCGCAGCTGACATATTGATGGCGCGGGCAGACGATTTCGTTGCCGCGATGACGGCGGAAACCGGCGCCACACGCAGCTGGTGCGACTTCAATCTCTCGCTCGGCGTTGAGATTATCCGCGACGCAGCCTCGATGACCACGGCCGTAACCGGTGCGGTGTTGCCGTCGGCCGTTACTGGCCGGTTGTCGCTCGCCGTTCGGCAGCCGGCGGGCGTCTGCCTTGCGATCGCGCCCTGGAATGCGCCGGTGACCC
>DATGWU010000664.1:0-2388 GCA_035299345.1 Rhizobium sp. | reverse complement strand
GGCTCATTGGATTCCGAGACTCTTCCGTTGCGAGCCGGCAATCCTTGCCGCAAAACTGCGTGTGGCCGAGCGCTGCCCCAACCCACACCCCATCTCCTGCAGGAATCTCTCCGGGCGGGCCCCAGGATCACCATCCAACAGGAAGGAGGCATCGCCGATGAAGGAGTCGAGCAACTGGTTCATTGACGAGCTCGAACGACGGGGCGTCTCCCGACGCGAGTTCATGGGCTTTTGCGGAGTGGTGGCCTCGGCCCTCGCCTTGCCCAAGAGAGTGGGGGCCCAGATCGCCGCAGAGATTCGAAAAGCCGAGAAGCCGGTGCTCGTCTGGCTCGAGTTCCAGGACTGCGCCGGAAACACGGAGTCACTCCTGCGGGCAAGCCGGCCGACGGTCGCGGAGATCGTGCTCGATACGCTCTCGATCGACTACCACGAGACGATCATGGCCGCGGCCGGTCACCAGGCCGAGGAGGCGCGTGAGAAGGCGGTCAAGGATCACAAGGGCGGGTATATCGCCGTGGTGGAGGGGTCGATCCCCACGGGTCTGGATGGAGCGTACTGCACCATCGGTGGAAAATCGGCGCTGCAGATCGCCCGTGAGGTCTGCGGAGACGCGCTGGCCACCATCGCCATCGGCACATGCGCTGCCTACGGAGGACTCCCCGCAGCTTCGCCCAATCCGACCGGCGCGCTTTCGGTGGCCGACGCGGTGCCGGGCATCAAGAATCTGGTCAATCTTCCCGCCTGCCCGGCCAACGTGGAGAACCTGACGGCGCTGATCGTCTACTACCTGACGTTCAAGAACTTGCCGCCTCTGGATCACTACCGCCGTCCGCTCTTTGCCTACGGCAAGTCGATCCACGACAACTGCGAGCGGCGCGCGCATTACGACGCCGGACAGTACGTCGAGCTCTGGGGAGACGACGGGCACCGCACCGGCTACTGCCTCTATAAAATGGGCTGCAAGGGTCCCGTCACTTACCAGAACTGCCCCAACGTCGGCTGGAACCAGCACACCAACTGGCCGATCGGATGCGGCCACCCCTGCGTCGGGTGCGCCGAGGCCGACTTCTGGGACAAGATGACCCCCTTCTACCAGCACCTCTCCGGAGTCCCGGGCTTCGGTGTGCAATCCAACATCGACCGGATCGGGCTCTTTGCCACGGTCGGCGTCGGGGCGGCCTTCGCCGCCCACGGCGTGGTCTCGCTGGCGAAGCGATGGAAGCAGGGCCAGCCGGTTCGGCACTTGCCGGAGGCGGGTGAGGAAAAGACACCGGAGAAGGGAGGCCGTCCATGACGCATGTCGTCGTCGATCCTGTCACTCGAATCGAAGGACACCTCCGGATCGAGGCGGAGGTTGAAGATGGCAAGGTGAAGGACGCCTGGTCTTCGGCCACCATGTTCCGCGGAGTCGAGCTGATCCTGAAGGGGCGCGATCCGCGCGACGCCTGGGCCTTCACGCAACGTATCTGCGGGGTGTGTACGACCGTCCACGCGATCGCCTCCATCCGCGCCGTCGAGAATGCCATCGGAGCGGTCCCTCCGCCCAATGCCCGCCTGTTGCGCAACCTGATCATCGCCTCGCAGTGCGTTCAGGACCACGTCATCCACTTCTATCACCTGCATGCGCTCGACTGGGTGGACATCGTCTCCGCTCTTTCGGCCGATCCAGCCAAGACCTCGGCCCTGGCGCAGTCGATCTCCGACTGGCCGCTCTCGAGCGCGAAGTACTTCACCGGCGTGCAGGAGCGCGTGAAAGCCTTCGTCGGGCGCGGACAGTTGGGCCCGTTCGCCAACGCTTACTGGGGCCATCCCGCCTATCGACTACCCGCCGAGGCGAATCTCATGGCCGTCGCTCACTACCTCGAGGCGCTGGAGTGGCAGCGCGAGTTCATCAAGATGCACGCGATCCTGGGGGGCAAGAACCCGCACCTTCAGAGCTTCCTCGTGGGCGGCATGGCGACGCCGGTGGATCCCGACCGACAGGCCTCGTTGAACGTCGGAACGATCGCAGGATTACGGGAGCTGATTGCGAAGGCGCGGGACTTCGTCACACGCGTCTACATCCCCGATCTCCTTGCCGTCGCCTCGTTCTACAAAGACTGGGCGGGTTACGGATCAGGCGTCGGCAACTACCTCGTTTACGGCGAATACCCGGAAGAGGAGGGCGCGAGTTCCCGGCTCTTCCTGCCCTCGGGAGTAATTCGAAAGCGCGACCTCTCCAAGGTCGAGCGTTTCGATCCCTCGAGAGTCACCGAGCACGTCAAGCACTCCTGGTACGAGTACTCCGGCGGAGACGACAAGGCACTGCACCCTTTCCAGGGCGAAACCAAGCCGAAGTACACGGGACCCAAGCCTCCCTACGAGCGGCTGGAGACCGGCGGCAAGTAC
>DATGWU010000663.1:0-2633 GCA_035299345.1 Rhizobium sp. | reverse complement strand
CTCGTCTATTACGACGCTGCGTCGGGCAGACTGACGACCTTCGACGGGCGCGAGACCGCGCCGATGGAGGCGACGCCGAAGCTCTTCCTCGATGCCGAGGGGCAGCCGCTGACGTTCATGGATGCCGTGGTCGGCGGGCGCTCCGTCGGCACGCCGGGTACCGTGAAACTCCTGTCCGAGGTGCACAAGCGCTACGGCAAGACGGACTGGGCGCAGCTGTTCGAACCCGCAGAAAAGCTCGCCACCGACGGCTTTGCCGTTTCGCCGCGCCTGGCCTCCCTGATTGCGGCGGAAGGCGAGCGGCTCAAGAAATACGACGGGCCGCGCAACTACTTCTACGATGCCTCCGGCGCACCGCTCACGGCAGGGGCAATCCTCAAGAACCCGGCCTACGCGGAGACCCTGAAGGCGATCGCCGAGGGTGGCGCCGACGCCTTCTACAAGGGCCCGGTCGCCGAAGCGATCGTCAAGACCGTGCGCGAGGCCGCCGACAATCCCGGCGCCCTCTCCATTGCTGATTTTGCTAATTACCGAATTATCGAACGACAGCCGGTCTGCGTGACCTACCGGGCGCTGGACGTCTGCGGCATGGGGCCGCCCTCCTCCGGCGGCGTCGCCGTCGAGCAGATCCTCGGAATGGTCGAGAATTTCGATCTCAAGGCGCTGGGCCCCGACAACGTCGAGAGCTGGCGCATCATCGGCGACGCGCAGCGTCTCGCCTTCGCCGACCGCGAACGCTATCTCGCCGACACCGATTTCGTCCCCTCGCCGATCAAAGGCCTCGTCGGCAAGGACTATCTCGGCCGGCGCGCGACACTTCTCGACGGTGACAAGGCGCTCGCCCCCGATGCGGTGACGGCCGGAGAACCGGAATGGGATCACGCCCTGCTCTTCGGCCGGGGCGAAGCGATCGAGCTGCCCTCGACCAGCCACTTCGTGATCGTCGACAAGGACGGCAACGTCGTCTCGATGACCACCACGATCGAAAGCGGTTTCGGCTCACGGCTGATGACCGACGGCTTCCTGCTCAACAACGAGCTCACCGACTTTTCCTTCAAGACCCATGACGGCGGCCTGCCGGTCGCCAACCGCGTCGAACCCGGCAAGCGTCCGCGCTCCTCCATGTCACCGACCATCGTCCTCAAGGACGGAAAGCCCTTGCTGGCGATCGGGTCGCCGGGCGGCAGCCAGATCATCGGCTACGTCGCGCAGGCGCTGATCGCCTATGTCGACTGGGGCATGCCGGTGGAGAAAATTGTCGCCCAACCCCACTTCATAAACCGCTTCGGTCCCTACGAACTCGAGGCCGGGACGGCAGCGGAACAGATGGCGGAGCCGCTGAAGTCGCTCGGATACGAGATCAAGGCGGGCGAGATGACCTCCGGCCTCCACGCGATCGAGATCACCGCGGAAGGGCTCGCCGGCAGCGCCGATCCGCGGCGGGAGGGTGTCGCTCTCGGGGAGTAACGGAGAAGGCTTCGGCGACCTTTCGGACCACGGCGGATTGCGCTAGGCATCGGGTATGTCCAGTCTATCGTCCTTCCTCCGCATCGATCCCGAAACCCGCCGCGTCTTCCTCGACGCGCGCAATCCCGCCTTCTACAGCGATCCGAACCGGGTCTACGCGGCGCTGCATGCCACCTGCCCGACCTTCTACTGGGAAGAGCAGCGGCAATGGTTCTGCACCGGCTACGATACGGTCAACGCACTGCTTCGGGACCGGCGTTTCGGCCGCCAGATCCTTCACATCGCGACCCGCGAGGAGCTCGGAATGCCGGAGCCGCTCGCCCACACCCGCCATTTCGACGCCGCCGAGGCGCATTCGTTGCTCGAGATCGAACCGCCGGAGCACACGCGGCTCAGGACACTCGTCAATCGGGCCTTCGTCTCCCGCCACATCGAGAAGATGACGCCGGAAATCGAGGCGCTCGCCAATAGCTTGATCGACGGGTTCGAAAAGGACGGCAGGACCGAACTTCTTTCCTCCTTCGCCGACATCATTCCGGTGACGATGATCGCCCGAATGATCGGCATTCCCGAGGAGATGGGGCCGCAGCTCCTGAAGTGGAGCCACGACTATGTCGGCATGTACATGTTCAAGCGCAGCCGCGCCGACGAGGAGGCTGCGGACCGTTCGGCGCGTGAATTCGCCGATTACGTCCGCTCGATGATCGCTGCGCGGCGGGCGGAACCCCGGGACGACCTCCTGAGCCACATGATCCACACCGAGCACAAGGGACAGTTCCTCACCGAGGACGAGCTCGTCTCGACGACGATCGTGCTGCTCAATGCCGGACATGAGGCGACGGTGCATCAGATCGGCAATTCCGTACGGGTGATCCTCGAAAGCGGCATCGAGCCAGCAACGCTGTTCTGCGATCCGAAGACCACGGAACGGACCGTCGAGGAAACGCTGCGCATCTGTGCGCCCGTTCACATCTTCCAGCGCTATTGCCTGGAGCCGGCAGAGGTCGACGGTGTCAGCTTCAAGCGCGGCGACAAGCTGAGCCTGATCCTCGCCGCCGCCAACCTCGATCCGGCCAAGTTCACCGATCCGCTGACCTTCAGGCCCGACCGCGACGAGGGCGTGAACCTCTCTTTCGGCGCCGGCATCCATTTCTGCATCGGTGCGC
>DATGWU010000662.1:0-3172 GCA_035299345.1 Rhizobium sp. | reverse complement strand
GGGAGAGGGTGGCGCGATAGCGCCGGGTGAGGGGGCGGCACCCGACAAGTCCAGCCTTTTGTCCCCCTCATCCCGTCCTTCGGACCACCTTCTCCCCGTCGGGGAGAAGGGAAGGGCGTCGCTCGCCACCTGGCTCACCGCTTCGCGCATCCCCTTCGCGGACGACGGGGCCGTGACGTTGACCGTCACCGACCAGCCGAAGAACGCAGGTCCGCTGGAACTTGTTTATCATCCGAAGACGCTGGTGCTCGGTGTTGGCTGCGAGCGGCATGCCTCCACCGACGAGGCGATTGCACTCGCCGAAAAGGCGCTTGCAGAAGGTGGACTGGCGCGGGAGAGCCTTGCGGCCGTCGCCTCGATCGACGTCAAGGCGGACGAGGCTGCGGTCCATGCGGTCGCGACGCATTTCGGCGTGCCGGTCCGTTTCTTCGACGCCGCGACGCTGGAGGCGCAAACGCCCCGGCTGAAGAACCCGTCCGATATCGTCTTCGCCGAGGTCGGCTGCCACGGTGTCGCCGAGGGTGCTGCGCTCGCGGCCGTCGGACCGACGGGGCAGCTCGTCGTCGAAAAGATCAAGTCGAGGGGCGCGACCGCGGCAATCGCCTGTGCGCCGGGGATCGTCGACCCGGCAACCACCGGCCGGGCGCGCGGAAAACTCTTCGTCGTCGGCATCGGTCCCGGTGCGGACCAGTGGCGCTCGCCGGAGGTCTCGGCGATGGTTTCCGCCTCGACCGACCTCGTCGGCTATTCGCTTTATCTCGACCTGCTCGGTCCGCTCGCCCACGGCAAGGCACGCCACGATTTCGATCTCGGCAAGGAAGAGGCGCGTGTCGTGCGCGCCATGGAGCTTGCCGGCGAGGGGCGGACGGTGGCGCTGGTCTGCTCGGGGGATGCGGGCATCTACGCCATGGCGACGCTGGTGTTCGAACTCTTCGACAAAGGCGGCATTTCGGACGCCGCGCACCGGATCGAAGTTCAGGTCTCGCCCGGCATTTCGGCGCTGCAGGGGGCTGCCGCGCGCATCGGGGCGCCGCTCGGCCACGATTTCTGCACCATCTCGCTCTCCGACCTGCTGACGCCGTGGGAGCATATCCAGCGGCGCGTCAGGGCGGCGGGCGAAGGTGATTTCGTCATCGCCTTCTACAATCCGGTATCGATGAAGCGCCGCACGCAGCTTGCTTGGGCGCGCGAAAAGCTGCTCGAATACCGCCCGGCCACAACACCGGTGATCCTCGCCACCAATCTCGGCCGCCCCGGCGAGCACGTCCGCACGGTCCCGCTCGGCGCACTGAATGTCGACGACGTCGACATGCTGACGGTCGTCGTCGTCGGTTCCTCGGAAAGCCGCACGGTCACGACCGGCGACGGCAAGACCTGGGTCTACACGCCGCGCGGCTATTCAGGGAAGGCGGATACGGGGATGGCGAAAGCTGGTGCCTGAGCATGGCCCCTCATCCCCCTGCCGGGACCTTCTCCCCGTTCACTGGGAGAAGGGATTTGGGGCCGAGGCAGTGCAGCATCGTCCTTCTCCCCGCAGGCGGGGAGAAGGTGGCGGCAGCCGGATGAGGGGCAGTTACATACGCGGTAGCGTCAGGGAAGATTTGACAAGGAAAACAGCATGACCGTCTATTTCATCGGGGCAGGGCCGGGGGCTCCCGACCTCATCACCGTCCGGGGTCTCAGGCTGATCGAGCGTTGCCCGGTTTGCCTCTATGCGGGTTCGCTGGTCCCGGAGGAGATCGTCAAGGCGGCGCCCGAAGGCGCGATCGTCAAAGATACCGCGCCGATGCATCTCGATGCGATCGTCGCCGAGATGGAGGCTGCGCATGCCCGCGGTGAGGATGTCGCCCGCGTCCACTCCGGCGATCCGTCGATCTACGGCGCTATCGCCGAACAGATGCGCCGGCTCGATGCACTCGGCATCCCCTATGACGTGGTGCCGGGCGTGCCCGCCTTCGCCGCGACCGCCGCCCGGCTCAAGACGGAACTCACGCTGCCCGAGATCGCCCAGACGATCATCATCACCCGCACCGAGATGAAGGCGTCCTCGATGCCGGAATTCGAGACGCTGGAAATCCTCGGGAAATCGCGGGCGACGCTCGCAATCCACCTGTCGATCCGCAACCTGCCGCACATCCGCGAGGTTCTCACGCCCTATTACGGCGAGGATTGCCCGGTGGTGGTCGCCTATCGCTCGACCTGGCCGGACGAGCAGTTCATCCGCACGACGCTCAAGGACATGCAGGCGGCGGTGCGCGAGGCGAAGATCACCCGCACGGCCCTCGTCATGGTCGGCAAGGTCTTCGGCTCGGTCGAGTTCCGCGACAGCGATCTCTACAATTCGCAGTTCAGCCACGTGCTGCGCAATGTCGGCAAGAAGAAAAAGCAGGTGGCCGGCTGAACCATGGAACGCACGGAGGGGTGGGACTTCGAGGCCGAGCTATGGGAGTACAAAGGCAAGGGTGCCTGGCACTTCGTCACCCTTCCGCCCGAGGTCGGTTTCGCGATCCGCTGCGCGAGCGAAGGTCGCCGTCCCGGCTGGGGCATGGTGGCGGTGACGGCGGAAATCGGCGACGTCGCCTTTGAGACCTCGGTCTTTCCCGACAAGGCCTCGGAAAGCTACCTGCTGCCGGTCAAGGCCGCAGTCCGCAAGGCGGCACGGGTGAAGGGCGGCGACACGCTGAAGGTTCGGATCGTTCTCCAGCGGTGAGGACGGACAATCGCGCATTGTCCGGCTGTTGCCCTTCCACATGCGCACGCTATGGTGTGCCGGCGTCTGAAACGGAGATTCCCATGACAGCCGGAGGTAACGTGACGGAAGGTAGTTGCCGCTGCGGACAGGTGCGCCTCAAGGCGCGCGGCAGACCGGTGCTGACCATGGCCTGCCATTGCACGGGCTGCCAGAAAATGACCGCCAGCGCCTTCTCGCTCAGTGCACTCTATCCGCAGGACGCGGTGGAGGTAGCCGGACTGGAGCCGGTCATCGGCGGGCTCCACGGCGAGCTGCACCATTATTGCTGCCCCTATTGCATGAGCTGGCTGTTCACCCGCGCCGAGATGATGGGGCCTTTCGTCAATCTGCGCGCGACCATGCTGGACGATGCGCGCGATTTTCGCCCGTTCGTCGAGACCTATACGAGCGAGATGCTGCCCTGGGCGACGACGCCGGCAA